>NZ_PTXM01000022.1:0-181089 GCF_004343765.1 Burkholderia sp. SRS-25 | reverse complement strand
TACCAGCGTCGTCGAAGGCATCAACAACACCATCAAGGTCATCAAGCGTCGGGCCTACGGGTACCGCGACGAGGAATACTTCTTCCTCAAGATCCGCGCCGCGTTCCCCGGTAATCCTCGATGAACCCAAAAAAAGCGGGCCGCCGGCCCGCTTTTTTATCTGACGGCCGGGCTGCTCGCCCGCCGCTTACGCGAGCGCGCCCAACTCGCGCAGCCGCGCCTCGGTTACCGCCGCACTCGTGTGATGAATGCCGTGCCAGCCGAGCGCCGTCGCGGCCGCGGCATTCTTCGCGTTGTCGTCGATGAACACGAGTTCGTGCGGCGCGATGCCCGGCAAGTGCGGCTCGATCCGCGCGTGCATCTCGCGGTAGATCGCCGGATCGGGCTTCACGAGCTTCACACGGCCCGACACGACGATCTCCTTGAAACGCCGCAGCACCGGGAAGTTGTCCCATGCATACGGGAATGTCTGCGCGGACCAGTTCGTCAGCCCGAACAGCGGCATCCCCTGCGCTTCAAGGCGATCGACGAGCGCGGCGCCCTCTTCGAGCACGCCGCCGATCATTTCGTGCCAGCGCGCGTAGAACGCGCGGATCAGCGCCTCGTGCTCCGGAAACTTCGCGACGAGCTCGGCGGTGCCTTCCTCGATCGTTTGCCCGCCGTCCTGACGGATCACCCAGTCCATCGCGCACACGTGCGTGAGGAACCAGCGACGCTCCGCGTCGTCGGGAATCAGCTCCCGGTAAAGGTACTCCGGGCTCCAGTCGATCAGCACGCCGCCGAAATCGAACACCACGGCCTTGATCGTCATGCGAACTCCGTCGAAAGAACCTCCGCGAGCGGACGCGGCGTCACCGGGTTGCCCGACAGCGAATTGTTTTGCCATACGAAGTGATGGTGCGCGACGATCTGCGCGGCCGACAGGTGCGTGCGCTCGTTCGTCGTGTGCAGATCGGATACGACCGTCGTCCGGTAGCCGAGCAGCGCCGCGCGGCGTGCGGCCGAATCGACGCAGAACTCGGTCGCATAGCCGCAGATCAGCACCGAACGGATGCCGTGGCGGTCGAGCTGCGCCGCGAGCGGCGTGTCGTGGAACGAGTCGCTCACCTGCTTGCGCACGCGCCAGTCGTCGTTCCCGACGACCAGCCCCGCATGCAGCTCCCAGCCCGGTGTGCCGGGCACGATGTCGTCGTCCGCATCGCCGTCGTGCTGCACGAAGCACACGGGCACGTTCGCCGCGCGCGCCGCCGCCGTCAGCCGGTTGATGCCCGATACCACGTCATCGAGCCGGTAAGCGGGCCGTGCCCGCTGCACCAGCCCACGCTGCATGTCGACCACGATCACTGCGGTGTCCGCCATTGCCTGCCCTCGGTTTGTCGTTCGGCCGTTGTCCGGCCGTTATCGCCTGTTGTGTCAGATCGGCTGCGTACGCGCGTCGAGCCACGCTTTCGCATCGCCGCTCAGGTGCCGGCCGACGCGCTCGCGCACCGTCGCGTGATACGTATTCAGCCATGCGCGCTCGTCGTCGTGCAGCATTTCGATCAGCACGCAGCGCGTGTCGATCGGGCACAGCGTCAACGTCTCGAATGCGAGGAAATCGCCGAATTCCGTCTGTCCGGCCGCACGGTTCACGACCAGGTTCTCGATCCGGATGCCCCACTGGCCGGGCCGGTACACACCCGGCTCGATCGACGTGATCATGCCTTCTTCCATCGCCGTGTGCGGCTCGGCCGGCGCGTAGTGAGAGATGACCTGCGGGCCTTCGTGCACGTTCAGGAAGTAACCGACGCCATGCCCCGTGCCGTGGCCGTAGTCGAGCCCGGCCGCCCACATCGGTGCGCGCGCGATCGCGTCGAGCATCGGCGAGCGGATGCCGCGCGGGAAGCGGGCACGCGACAGCGCCATCATCGACTTCAGCACGATCGTGAAATCGCGCCGCTGCAGGTCGCTGACGGTGCCGACCGGCACGACACGCGTGATGTCGGTCGTGCCCGTCACGTACTGGCCACCCGAATCGATCAGCAGCAGGCCATCGCCGGTGATCGTCGCGTGCGACGCCGGCGTCGCGTGATAGTGCGGCATCGCGCCGTTCGCGTTGAAGCCCGCAATCGTCGCGAAACTCGCCGACACGTAGCCGGGGCGCCGGGCGCGGGCGGCCGTGAGCTTTTCCTCGATCGTCAGCTCGGTGATCGTCTCGCGGTTCACCGCCTGCTCGAACCACGTGAAGAATTCCGCGAGCGCTGCGCCGTCGTGCTCCATCGTCACACGCACGTGCTCGATCTCGGCGGACGTCTTGCGCGACTTCGCAAACGTCGACGGATTCACGGCCTCGACGAGTTTCACGCCGGCCGGCACGGCCTCGAGCGTGCCGAACGTCACGCGGCGCGGGTCGATCAGCAGCGTCGCGCCGTCGGGCAGCGACGCGAGCGCGGCGCGCGCGGCGTCGTAGGCGCGAACGTCGACACCATCCTTCGCGAGCGACGCGGCCAACGCCGGCGACACCTTTCCGTCGGCGACGAACAGCGTCGCGCGATCGGCGCCGATCATTGCATGCGCAACGAATACGGGGTTGAAGTTGACGTCGGCGCCGCGCAGGTTGAACAGCCATGCGAGGTCGTCGAGCGTCGAGACGAAATGCCATTGCGCACCCTGCGCGCGCATCGCGCGGCGCACTTCGGCCAGCTTGCTCGCGCGCGTCGTGTCGGCCTGCGGCGCCGTGTGCTCGAACACTGCGTCGCCGGGCAGGCCCGGCCGCTCGGGCCAGATCGCGTCGAGCAGATCGAGATCGGTGCGCAGCGCGATGCCGCGTGCATTCAGCGCCCCGGTCAGCCCGCGTGCGGCGGCGACGCCGAGCACGGCGCCGTCGACGCCGACCGTCGCACCTGCCGTCACGTTCTGCGCGAGCCAGTCGACGTGCGGCGCGCTCTGCTGCCCGCCCGTCATCTTCATCAGTTGCACGCCCGTGCCGGCCAGTTCGGCATCGGCCTGCACCCAGTAGCGGCTGTCGACCCACAACCCCGCGAAATCCGCGGTCACGACCAGCGTGCCGACCGAGCCCGTGAAGCCGGACAGCCAGCGGCGGGCCTGCCAGCGCTCCGGCAGGTACTCGGACAGATGGGGATCGGCGGACGGCACGAGATAGGCAGCCAGGTCCTCGCGGGCCATGGCGCCACGCAGCAGCGCGAGGCGGGCCGGCACCGGCGAGACTTCGGGAAGACGGGCATTCATGATTTCACCTGAGAACATTCAGCGACGGGCCGACAGCGTAACCGTCACGGCTACGACGAGGAACGCGACACCGGTGCAGACCGGCCATTCGAGCGTCTCGCCATCGTAAAACAGTCCCGAGAGATTGCCGGCCATGCGGGCCGCCCCCGCGCCGACGATGCCGGCGAGCACCGCGATCCACCACGCCGGCCGGCCGGTGCGCCGCATCGGATGCAGCCATCGGCCGAACAGCCCGACGGCCGCTCCCAGGACAAGGATTCCAAACCAGTTCATTCGACGCCTTCTATAAATTCAGATTCGTCCCATAGGCGTGAACGTTGCCAGCGGCTAGCATCGATTTATCCATCGAACCCGAGACCAGCCGGGTGCCGCCAACATTCGAGTGTAGGGGCCGACTCGACGTTATGGCAAGCGCGCGCCGGCTGCCGTATTGAAGATACTCTCATGCGAATCGCTCTGATCGATCCGGAAGCGCGCCATGCCGCGCTCCTGAACCGCCTGCTCTTCGCAGGCGGTCATGTGTGCCACGCGTTTCCGTCCAGTGCCGCGTTCTTCGAGTGGCTCGCCACCGACACCTGCGACATGCTGATCACCGGCCATTGGGCCGGCGACCAGCCGGCCGAGGAAGTCATCCCGCGCGCGCAAACCATCCTGCCCGGGCTGCCGGCCATCGCCGTGATGCAATTGCCGCGCGAAAGCGAAATCGTATCGTGCCTGCACGCGGGCGCCGACGATTGCCTCGTGCGCCCGGTGAGCGGGCCCGAGATGCTCGCGCGCGTCAATGCGCTGAGCCGGCGCGCCGGCGTGCGCCGGCCACCCACCCGCTCGCGCGAAATGTATGGCGAATACGCTTTCGATGCCACGCATTGCCTCGTTCGGTTCGACGACGCAATCGTTTCACTCACGCCGAAGGAGTTCCGGTTCGCGCAGCTGCTGTTCACGAACCTGTCGCGGCCAGTGTCGCGCGCCCATATCCTCGAAACGGTGTGGGGGCGCCGCCGCGACATGAAGTCGCGCACGCTCGATACCCATGCGTCCCGGCTGCGCAGCAAACTCCGGCTGCTTCCGGAGCGCGGCTACCGGCTGCTGCCGCTCTACGGCTACGGCTATCAGCTCGACCGCGTGCCGATCGAGCCCCCAAATTCCCGGCCCCGCCACGCTGATGCCCGGTATGCGGCGAGTGAGGAAACCGCTGAAACGCTATAATATGGGGCTAAACGATAGCCCTCGATATGCAACTCCTCACGATCGGAATCAATCACCACACTGCGCCTGTCGCCTTGCGCGAACGCGTGGCGTTTCCGCTCGAGCAGATCAAGCCGGCTCTCGTCACGTTCAAGAACGTGTTTCTCGGCCCCCAGGCGCCCAATACGCCCGAAGCGGCGATCCTCTCCACCTGCAACCGCACCGAACTGTATTGCGCGACCGACGATCGCGCGGCACGCGAAGGCGCGATCCGCTGGCTGTCGGAGTATCACCGGATCCCGGTCGGCGAACTCGCGCCGCACGTCTATGCGCTGCCGCAGTCGGAAGCGGTCCGGCACGCATTTCGCGTCGCATCCGGCCTCGATTCGATGGTGCTTGGCGAAACGCAGATTCTGGGCCAGATGAAGGACGCCGTTCGCACCGCGACGGAAGCCGGCGCACTCGGCACCTATCTGAACCAGCTGTTCCAGCGCACGTTCGCGGTAGCGAAGGAAGTGCGCGGCACGACCGAAATCGGCACGCAGTCGGTGTCGATGGCCGCCGCCGCGGTGCGCCTCGCACAACGGATCTTCGAAAAGGTGTCAGATCAGCGCGTGCTGTTCATCGGCGCCGGCGAGATGATCGAGCTGTGCGCGACGCACTTCGCCGCGCAAGGCCCGCGCGAACTCGTCGTCGCGAACCGCACGGCCGAACGGGGCCAGCGGCTCGCCGAACGCTTCAACGGCCGCGCGATGCCGCTCGCCGACCTGCCGACCCGCATGCACGAGTTCGACATCATCGTGTCGTGCACGGCGTCGACGCTGCCGATCATCGGCCTCGGCGCAGTCGAGCGCGCGGTGAAGGCACGCCGCCACCGGCCGATCTTCATGGTCGACCTCGCGGTGCCGCGCGACATCGAACCCGAAGTCGGCAAGCTGAAGGACGTATTCCTCTACACCGTCGACGATCTCGGCGCGATCGTGCGCGAAGGCAATGCATCGCGCCAGGCTGCGGTCGCGCAGGCCGAAACGATCATCGAAACGCGCGTGCAGAATTTCATGCAATGGCTCGACACGCGCAGCGTCGTGCCGGTGATCCGTCACATGCATACGCAGGCCGACGCACTGCGCCGTGCCGAAGTCGACAAGGCGCAGAAGCTGCTCGCGCGCGGCGACGATCCGGCCGCCGTGCTCGAAGCGCTGTCGCAGGCGCTGACCAACAAGCTGATCCACGGCCCGACGAGCGCGCTCAACCGCGTGAACGGCGCCGATCGCGATTCGCTGATCGACCTGATGCGCGGCTTCTACCAGCACGCACCGCGCTCGAACGACCAGTCCGGCCACTAGCGCCGGCCGATCGCCCTGCCGCCGGCCGGTCGTTGTCCCGCCGCCGGCCTATCCTTTCCGAATACCCCTTGCCCGGGAGCGCCGCTCCACACCATGAAGACGAGCATGCAACGCAAGCTCGACCAGCTGTCCACACGGCTGGCCGAACTGAACGACCTGCTGAGCCGCGAAAACGTCACGGCCGACCTCGACCAGTACCGCAAGCTCACGCGTGAACATGCGGAACTCGGCCCGGTGGTCGAACAGTACGCGCTGTGGCGCCAGTCGCGCAGCGACGAGACGGCCGCGCAGGAGCTGCTCGGCGACCTGTCGATGCGCGACTTCGCGGAAGACGAAATCCGCAGCGCACGCGAGAGCATGGCCCGCCTCGAGACCGAACTGCAGAAGATGCTGCTACCGAAGGATCCGAACGACGACCGCAACATCTTCCTCGAAATCCGTGCGGGCACGGGCGGCGACGAATCGGCGCTGTTCGCGGGCGACCTGCTGCGCATGTACCTGCGCTTCGCGGAACGGCAGCGCTGGCAGGTCGAAATGATGTCGGAGAGCGCGTCGGATCTCGGCGGCTACAAGGAAGTGATCGTGCGGATCGCGGGCCAGGGCGCGTATTCGCGCCTGAAGTTCGAATCGGGCGGCCATCGCGTACAGCGCGTGCCGGCCACCGAGACGCAGGGGCGCATCCACACGTCCGCATGCACGGTCGCGGTGATGCCGGAAGCCGACGAAATCGGCGAGGTCGAGATCAATCCGGCCGACCTGCGGATCGACACGTTCCGCGCGTCCGGCGCGGGCGGCCAGCACATCAACAAGACCGATTCGGCGGTGCGCGTCACGCACATCCCGACCGGGATCGTCGTCGAGTGCCAGGACGACCGTTCGCAGCACAAGAACAAGGATCGCGCGCTGAAGGTGCTCGCCGCACGCATCAAGGACAAGCAGTATCACGAGCAGCACGCGAAGGAAGCGGCCACGCGCAAGAGCCTGATCGGCTCCGGCGACCGCTCGGAACGGATCCGCACGTACAACTTCCCGCAGGGCCGGATGACCGACCACCGGATCAACCTGACGCTGTACCGGCTCGAAGCGCTCATGGACGGCGATCTTGACGAACTGATCAGCGCGCTGGTCAGCGAACACCAGGCCGAACTGCTCGCGTCGCTCGGCGATGCCGACTGAGGCCGCGATGCCCGACACTTCCGCCGACGAACTGCTGCGCGCGTCGCCGCTCGACGCGGTCGATGCGCGCGTATTGCTCGCGCACGCGCTTGGCTGGACCCGCACGCAATTGATCACGCGCGGCGACGCGCCGCTCGACGCGGCCGCGGTCGAACGCTACCGCGCGCTCGAGGCGCGCCGCCTGGCCGGTGAGCCCGTCGCGCAGCTCGTCGGGATGCGCGAATTCTTCGGTCGGCCGTTCGACGTGACGCCCGACGTGCTGATCCCGCGCCCCGAAACCGAACTGCTCGTCGAAGCCGCACTCGAAGCGATCGACGGGCTGCCGCATCCGGCCGTGCTCGATCTCGGCACGGGGAGCGGCGCGATCGCCGTATCGATCGCCGCCGAGCGTCCCGATGCGCGCGTGTGGGCGCTCGACCGTTCGCCGGCCGCACTTGAGGTCGCACGACGCAACGCAGGCAAGCTGCTCGACGCGCGCCGCCCCGGCGGCCCGCTGCACTGGCTGCAGAGCGACTGGTACGCGGCGCTCGATCCGGCGCTCGCATTCGACACGATCGTCAGCAACCCGCCGTACATCGCGCAGCACGATCCGCACCTCGAGCAAGGCGACCTGCGTTTCGAGCCGCGCGGCGCACTCACCGACGATGCCGACGGCCTCAGCGCGATCCGCACGATCGTCGCGGGCGCCGGCACCTACCTGAAACCGGGCGGCACGCTCTGGATCGAGCACGGCTACGACCAGGCCGAGGCCGTGCGCGCGGTGCTCGCCTCGCGCGGCTTCGTCGCGGTCGAATCGCTTGCCGATCTGGCCGCCATCGAACGCACGACAGGCGGCCGCCTGCCGGGCTGATGCCCGGCCCGCCCGGTTGAAATCCGCTATCATTTCGATCTACCGCCCCGCTAACGCAAGAACGCAAGGTCAGTCATGGACACCCAACAACGTATCAAGCAAATCGTCGACGAAAACCAGGTCGTGCTCTTCATGAAGGGCAACGCACAATTCCCGATGTGCGGCTTTTCGGGCCGCGCCATCCAGGTGCTGAAGGCCTGCGGCGTCGACCAGTTCAAGACGGTCAACGTCCTCGAAGACGACGAGATCCGCCAGGGCATCAAGGAATTCTCGAACTGGCCGACGATTCCGCAGCTCTACGTGAAGGGCGAATTCATCGGCGGCTCGGACATCATGATGGAGATGTACCAGTCGGGCGAACTGCAGCAACTGTTCGCCGCCGCGTAATACGCCCCGCCTCTTTTCGATGGCATCTCCCAGCGCGCCGCCACGCCGGCTGATCGTCGCGATCACCGGCGCAACCGGCGCGATCTACGGCGTACGGCTGCTCGACCTGCTGCGTGCCGCCGGCGGCGTCGAAACCCATCTGCTGATTTCGAACGCCGGCTGGCTCAACATCCAGCACGAACTGAAGCTGTCGAAGGCCGATGTCGAAAGCCGTGCGGATGTCGTGCATTCGGTGCGCGACGTCGGCGCGACGATCGCATCGGGATCGTTCGCGACCGACGGGATGGTGATCGCGCCCTGCTCGATGAAGACGCTCGCGAGCGTCGCACACGGGCTGTCCGACAACCTGATCACGCGCGCAGCCGACGTCACGCTGAAGGAGCGCCGCCGCCTCGTGCTGATGGTGCGCGAAACGCCGTTCAACCTCGCGCATCTGCGCAACATGACCGCCGTCACCGAAATGGGCGGCATCGTCTTCCCGCCGCTGCCCGCGTTCTACGCGATGCCGAAGACGATCGAGGAACTCGTCGACCAGACCGTCACGCGCGTGCTCGACCTGTTCGCGCTCAGCGCGCCGCAGACGACACCGTGGGCCGGCATCCGGCACGCGCAGTAAGCGCACGCCCGACGATCCATTCGTCGCGCATCTGCGTCGATTTCAACCGAAATTCATTCTATTTTCACGAATACAGCGCCCAGCTGCCGTGAAGCGCATCGCACCGCCCGGATTATCAACAAACAAGCGTCAATCAAATTCCAGATCGCGGATTTATCAATATCGGGTGCGCGACTATAGTCACAGGCAAATCCCTTTGCAGGCCACCACCATGAACCGCTTGCCTTCGCTCTACCTGTCCCACGGCGCCCCGACGCTGCCGATCGACCCGGCACTGCCGTCCGGCGCATTCACGCACCTCGCCGCCGAATTGCCGCGCCCGCGCGCGGTGCTGATGCTGTCCGCGCACTGGGGCACCCAGCGCCCCGTCGCCAGCATCGCCGCGCATCCGGAAACGATCCACGATTTCTACGGCTTTCCGCAGGCGCTGTACGACATCCGCTACCCGGCGCCCGGCGCACCCGACGTCGCCGAACGCGCGGCCGGGCTGCTGAATGCGGCCGGCATCGAGACCGCGACGACCGAGCACGGCCTCGACCACGGCGCGTGGGTGCCGATGCTGCTGATGTTCCCGGAGGCCGACGTGCCGGTGGCCCAGCTGTCGATCCAGCCGCGTGCGGATGCTGCCCACCACTTCGCGCTCGGCCGCGCGCTGCGACCGCTGCGCGACGAAGGCGTGATGGTGATCGGCTCCGGCCAGATCACACACAACCTGCGCGCCGCAGACTTCGGTGCGGCGCCCGAGGATGCGGACCCGCGCGTCGCGGAATTCACCGACTGGTTCGAGGCGAAGCTGGCCGCGCGCGACGTCGACGCGCTGCTCGACTACCGCCGGCAAGCGCCGCACGCGGCGCTGATGCATCCGACCGACGAGCACCTGCTGCCGGTGTTCGCGGCGCTCGGCGCGGCGGACGACGACTACCAGCTCGGCATCCAGTCGCTCGGCACGTACCAGCGCGTGCTCGCGATGACGAACTACGTGTTCACCGGCACGGCCGCCTGACCAGCGGACGGCGAGCGCCGACCGCCCAACAAAAAGCCCGCCCGAGCATCGCTCGGGCGGGCTTTTTTACGCTGCTTGCTGCCGCCGCCGGATCCGGCGGCAGGTCACGCGTCAGGCACCGACCCCTTCGAGGATCTCGTCGTGCGACTCGCGCTCGTCGAGATACTGGGTCCGGTAGCCCGTATTCACACCCCAGAAGTAGAAAACCAGCGAGATCGCCGCGACGATCAGCATGTCCCACCCGTACGGCAGGTAGCCGTGACCGCCAAATTCCTTGCTGCCGATCAGCGACAGCACGGCCATCGTCGGCAGGTACGCGACCAGCCACCATGCGGCCTTCAGGTCGGCGCCCCAGCCGGTCCAGCCCGATTTCGCCTGGAAGTAGAAGTACACCGGCAGCGCAACGATCATCAGCAGGATGATTTCGCCCGTCAGCGGCCACTTCGCCCAGTACAGGATCAGCGATGCGCACACGAATGCGAACGGCGCGATCAGCTTCATCAGCGGAATCGACAACGGACGCTCGATGTCGGTCGCGGAGCGGCGCAGCGCCATCAGGCTGATCGGGCCGGTCAGGTACGAGATCACCGTCGCGACCGAGATCACCGCCGCGAGCGAGCTCCAGCCGCGGAAAAAGAACAGGAAGATGAACGACACGAGCAGGTTGAACCACATCGCCTGGCGCGGGACACCGTAGATCGGGTGCACGTTGCCGAACATCTTCGGCATCGTGTTGTTGCGCTCCATCGCGTAGATCATGCGGGTGGTCGTCGCCATGTAGGTCGTCCCGGTGCCGCTCGGGCTGATGAACGCGTCGACGTACAGCAGGATCGCCAGCCAGTTCAGGTTCAGCGCGATCGCGAGTTCCGCGAACGGCGACGAGAAATTGAAATGCGCCCAGCCCTTCGCGACGTCGGCCGGATTCACCGAACCGATGTAGGCCATCTGCAGCAGCACGTAGATCACGAGTGCGAGCAGGATCGACGTGATCACCGCGAACGGCACGCTGCGCGACGGGTTGCGCGCTTCACCGGCCAGGTTCACCGGGCTCTGGAAGCCGTTGAACGCGAACACGATGCCGCTCGTCGCGACTGCGGTCAGCACGGCCGACCAACCGTACGGCGCGAAGCTCGCATTGGATGCGGTGCCGAGGTTCTCAGCATGGAAGCTCGTCAGCATCAGGCCGAGGATCGTGAGGCCGGGAATCAGGAACTTGAAGATCGTGATCGCCGTGTTCGCCCGCGCGAAGGCCTTGACGCCCCAGTAGTTCAACATGAAGTAGATGACGACCAGTACGGCCGACAGCAGCAGGCCGAGTGTCTGCAATTCGCTGTTCACGAACAATGCATGCGCCCACGGATACGGCCACGTGCTCATGTACTGGATCGACGCTTCAGCCTCGATCGGGATCACGGATACGATCGCAATCCAGTTCGCCCACGCACTGATGAAACCCACCAGCGAACCGTGCGAGTAGCGCGCATAGCGCACCATGCCGCCCGACTCGGGGAACATCGCGCCCAATTCCGCGTAAGTCAGTGCAATTGCGAGAATCACGACAGCGCCGATGATCCAAGCGCAGATCGCCGCCGGACCGGCAATCTTCGCGGCCTTCCAGGCGCCGAACAGCCAGCCCGAACCGATAATCGAACCCAGCCCCGTCAGCATCAATGCAAACGGGCCGATGTTCCGTTGAATAGAACTCTTCACATCCTCTCCTGTGTCTCAAAAAGCATCGTCGGCCCGCGGTCCGGGATCGGCTCGGACTGCACCGCGCATGCAATTTTGGGGGGGCGCGTCACCCGATCGGGGCAACCCGTCCACGCGGCGCGTAGTTTAACGGTTGCACCTCAAACGTGGCGCCAAAATCGTTCGGCCCCTACAAAAAATTCGCATCGTTTGCAAGCTTTGTAAACCTGATCTCCGCAATAACCCTGAGTCCATGGAAATACGGTTGACCACACGGTTGATAAGCCGTATAAAGGACTTCGCAGGATTTCAAGTGGCGAGTGAATTGGTTCTTTCGTAGTTCGCCCATCAACGGTACTCCGGTTGGTCCTATTACCCCTTCCTTGATTTTCCGCACCCCATGGGCCTCGGCCCCGTTTTATCTTTTTAGGAACAAGTAACATGGCAACCGGTACCGTCAAGTGGTTCAATGACGCAAAGGGCTTCGGCTTCATCACCCCGGAAGGCGGCGGCGACGATCTGTTCGCGCACTTCTCGGAAATCCGCGTCGAAGGCTTCAAGACGCTGCAAGAAAACCAGAAGGTTGAATTCGAAGTGAAGACGGGCCCGAAGGGTCTGCAAGCTGCGAACATCCGTCCGGTCTAAGCTTGGCGCGATAATTCGTGAAAAAAAGCCCCGCTTCGGCGGGGCTTTTTGTTTTTCGGCGCCGGTCGACCGGCATGGCGGCCTTTCAGCCGCCCGCATTCAACCGAACAATCGCTGCGCGTGAATGCCGAGGCCCGTCGCGACGCTCGCGAGGCGGTCGCCGAACACCGGCTGCGCATCCGGGAATGCACCCGCCAGCGCGCCCGACAGGAACGCGAGCCCCGTCGAGCCGCCGGTGAAGTAGAGCGCGCCGACATCGCGCGGCGCCACGCCCGCAAGCCGCACCGTCTCGCGCGCGGCGTCGACGATGCGTGCGGTGTCGTCGTGGCTCGCATCGACGAGCCGGTCGGCATCGAATGCGATCTGCAGATCCTCTTCCACGTCGTTCAGGTCGATCATCGTCTCCCCGCCCGCCGCGACGCCGATCTTCGCTTCTTCCGCGCGCGCCATCAGCGCATGCCCGAGCCGCTGCTCGACCACGCTCGTGAGCCGGTCGTACTGCCGCACATCCCGGTACAGGTGCTTCATCAGCTTCAGCTCGCCGAGCCGCTTCGGCGTGTAGACCGTGTTGATCAGGTGCCAGGTGGCGAGATCGAAGTAGATCTTGTTCGGCAGTTCGCGCCCTTCCGGGTCGAGCGAACGGTAGCCGAATGCGGGCAGGATCGCCGCCAGCTCGACACGCCGGTCGTAATCGGTGCCCGCGACGTGCACGCCGTGGTGAGCCAGCACGTCGTCCTTGCGCTCGAGCCGCGCCATCCGTTCGGGCCCGACACGCACCAGCGAGAAGTCGGACGTGCCGCCGCCGATGTCGGCGACGAGCACGAGTCGCTCCGCCTGCTGGCGCGACTCGTAGTCGAACGCGGCCGCGATCGGTTCGTACTGGAATTGGACGTCCGCGAAGCCGACCGATCGCGCGGCGGCCTCGAGCTGGTCCTGGGCGAGGCGGTCGGCACGCGGATCGTCGTCGACGAAGAACACCGGCCGGCCGAGCACCGCACGGCCGATCGGCGCGCCCGCGCGGGCTTCGGCCTTGCGCTTCAGGTGCGTCAGGAAGCGCGCGATGATTTCGGTGTACGCGATCGCGCTGCCGTCGCCGAGATCGGTCGTCGTTTCCGCGAGCGGCGAGCCGAGGATACTCTTCATCGACCGCATCAGCCGGCCGTCGAAACCGTCGATGTACGAAGCCAGCGCCGCACGGCCGTATTCGACCGTCTCTTCGTCGTTGTTGAAGAAGATCGCGGTGGGCAGCGTCAGGTGGTCGCCCTCGACGGGCGCGAGGCGCATGCCGTCGCCGTCGGGCAGCGCCACGGCGGAATTGGACGTGCCGAAATCGATCGCGCAGTAAGTCATGGGAAGTTGCCGCAGCAGGGCCGGCGCGAAAACGGAAAGGACGGGCTTTTTAACATGAAGCCCGCGGGATCACAACCGGGGCCGGCCACCGGTACGGCGCAACGGGCCTCGGCGGGACGGCGCGCGGCCTGACGCGCCGGGAGAACATGCGGGCGGGATGCGCGATGCAGCCCGTCCGCCAGGCAGGTCACGCTGCCGCGTCGAAACCCTTCTTCCACGCGCCCGCATAGACGACCTCACCGATCGCATGGCGCGTGCGCGGCGCCTTCTCGCGATCGCGCAACACGGGATCGAGCTTGTCGACGTTGCCGTAGTGACCGAGCGAGATGATCGACGGAATCGCGACGTCGGCCGGAATCGCGAACGCATCGCGGAACGCCTTCGCATCGAAGCCGCTCATCTGGTGGGCGGCCAGGCCCAGTGCGTGCGCCTGCAGCACCAGCGACATCGCGGCGGCGCCCGCGTCGTACAGCGCGGTGGGAGCCGGCTCACCCTTCGGCGTGAGTGTGTGCGCGGTCACCGCGATCAGCACGGGCGCCGGTGCGTTCCAGCCCTGGTTGAACGGCACCAGCGTCGCGAACGCGCGTTTGAATGCGTCTTCGTCCTGCGTGCGGTCGAATACGATGAAGCGCCACGGCTGCGCGTTGTAGGCGGACGGCGCCCAGCGGGCGGCTTCGAGCACCGCGTGCAGATCGCCGGCGCTGACGGCTTCATCCGAATACGCGCGCGGGCTCCAGCGGCCCGCGATCAGATCATGAATCGAAACAGTAGTGGGAGCAGGTTTGACGGACATGCGAATCCTCGCTGACATCGAAGAAGGGGCGCGAACGCCTGACGAACCGCAAGCATACCCGCTTGAGCCGATGCGCGCCCGATCCTCCCGCGCTATGCAAATCTCCGTGCGTGCGTTGGCCGGCCGTTCGCCGCGCGGCCGGCGCGGCTCACGGATTGGCGCGGTCAGGCCGCCTGCGCGGCTGCGCGCGACGGGCCGCGGTTGATCCGCAGCACGATCAGCGCGCCGATGATGCACAGCCCGCCCGAAATCATCGACGCGATCGTGTAGGTGCCAAGGCTCGCGCGCAGCAGCCCCGCGCCGAGCGCCGCGAACGCCGCGCCGAGCTGGTGGCCGGCGACGATCCAGCCGAACACGACCGGCGCCGCGGCCTTGCCGAACACGTCGGTCGCGAGGCGCACGGTCGGCGGCACGGTCGCGATCCAGTCGAGCCCGTAGAACATCGCAAACAGCGGCAGCCCGAAGAAATCGATCCCGAACGCGTGCGGCAGGTAGATCAGCGACAGCCCGCGCAGCCCGTAGTACCAGAACAGCAGCACGCGGTTGTCGTAACGGTCGGACAGCCAGCCCGACAGCGTCGTGCCGAACAGGTCGAACACGCCCATCGCCGCGAGCAGCGACGCGCCCTGCACTTCCGTCATCCCGTAGTCGCTGCACATCGCGATCAGGTGCGTGCCGACATAGCCGTTGGTGCTTGCACCGCAGATAAAGAAGCTGAAGAACAGCAGCCAGAAATCGCGCGAACGGCTCGCCGTCAGCAACGTTCGGAACGCGACCGCGAGCGGGTTCTCCTTCGTCGCCTCGGGCGCGGGCGGCGCATCGGCCGGCTCGCCGTACGGGCGCAACTGCACGTCGGCCGGCCGTTCGGGCAACAGGAACGCAACCAGCGGAATCACGATCGCGGCCGCGACTGCGACGACCAGCACGACCGGGCGCCAGCCATGGCGCTGTGCGATCGCCGCGAGCATCGGCAGGAACACGAGCTGGCCGGTGGCCGTGCTCGCAGTCAGGATCCCCATCACGAGGCCGCGCCGCGCATGAAACCAGCGCGTGACGAAGGTCGCGGACAGCGTCAGCGCGACCACGCCCGTCGAGCAGCCGACCATCAGGCCCCAGATCACCACCATCTGCCAGCTCTGCGTCATCATCGACGACAGCGCGACGCCCGCGCTCATCGTCACGAGCGCGGTGAGAATGGTCGGGCGCAGCCCGAAGCGCTGCATCGCGGCAGCCGCGAACGGGCCCGTCAGTCCGTACAGCGCGATATTCACCGAGATCGCCAGCGAAATCGCCGCGCGGCTCCAGCCGAGCTCGCGTTCGAGCGGCACCATCAGCACGCTCGGCGTCGCGCGCGTGCCGGCCGCCGCCAGCAGGATCAGGAATACCACCGCCGCCGCGAGCCATCCGTAGTGGAAGCGCCCGCCGATTCGTGTCACCGCCCAGTTCATCTTCGCGTTCTCCTGTTGGCGGCTCCGGTGCCTCCGCACCCGCGCCGCTCGCCCTGCCAGGCCACCTCCGCCGCACGCTGCATCGGCTGACCCGGGCCGACGCTTGGCATTTGTCTATCGACCCGATCGGCATTGTTACCGACCGGTCACAAGTGTGTTGCGATCGTAGTGACCAATCGGTAACATGTCAAGCAATCCAATATGCAGTCGAGGGTCATCATGTCGGGCATCGAGATCGCCAAACCGCTGCCGCGCCGCACGCGCCGGCCGATCGACGGCGCCACCGCGCAGGAGCACCTGCTGCGCGCCGCCGAGGAACTGTTTTACAAGGAAGGTGTTCGGTCGGTGGGCGTCGAGGCGGTCGTGGAGCGGGCGGGCGTCAACAAGATGAGCCTGTATCGGCAGTTCTCGTCGAAGGACGAGCTGATCCTCGCGTACCTGGAGCGGATGGATGCGTGTTTCTTCGACCGCTTCAACACGAGCGTCGCGAAGCACCCGGGCCAGCCGAAAGCGCAACTGATCCAGTATTTCGTCGATCTCGCCGAGCGCGCGACGCAGCAGGATTACCGCGGTTGCCCGTTCGTCAACGTCGCGGCCGAATTCCCGGATGCGTCGCACCCGGCGCGCGAGCGCGTCGCGCAGAACAAGGAACAGCTGATGAAGCGGCTCGTCGCACTGTGCGAAGACGCCGGCGCGCGGCAGCCGCAGGCGCTTGCCGACTCGCTCGCGCTGGTGATCGAAGGCATCTACGCGGCAAGCCAGACCTATCGGCACGGCGAAACGCCGATCGGCGTCGCGCCCGCGCTCGTCACGCAGTTGATCGAAGCCGCCTGCGCGTGACGGCTCGCCCGCTACAATGCGGCCCTCGCCGCCCTTCCGCCCGACTGGTTTCACGATGACCGACACCCGCCCCGAATCGCACGACGACATCCTCGCCGCCACGCGGCACTGGCTCGCGCGCGCGGTGATCGGGCTCAATCTGTGCCCGTTCGCGAAAAGCGTCTATGTGAAGGAACAGGTGCGCTACGCGATCAGCGAAGCGACGACGCTGGAAGATGCGCTCGCCGAACTCGAAACCGAGCTGCGTGCGCTCGACGCGGCAGACCCGCAGCAGGTCGACACGACGCTCGTGATCTTCCCGCATGCGTTCGCCGATTTCATCGACTACAACGATGCGCTGTTCTTTGCCGACCGACTGGTGCGGCAGCTGCGGCTCGACGGCGTGCTGCAGATCGCGAGCTTCCATCCGGACTACCGGTTCGAGGGCAGCGAGCCCGACGACATCGAGAACTACACGAACCGCGCGCCGTATCCGATCCTGCACCTGCTGCGCGAGGACAGCATCGCGCGCGCGGTCGACGCGTTCCCGGACGCGTCCGCGATCTACGAAAAGAATCAGGAAACGCTGCGGCGCCTCGGCCATGACGGCTGGCGCGAATGGATGCGCCGGCCGGGCGACGACGTCTGACGCGGCGTGCAACGGACGGCGTGTAGCGTGCGACGTGCAACGGGCGACGTGCGACGTGTAACGGGTGGCGTACAACGTGCGCGACGCGCCCGCCCGCAGGTCAGCTGGCGGCCGGCTCGACGGCCTCGCCGCCCGCCGCCGCGGCCTCCGGCACGAAGAAGCGCGCGTTCAGCTCGGCGAGCCCGAACATCCCGAGGATCTCGTTCAACCGCTCGCCGGGCCGCCGGCGCGGCAGGTTCTTGTATTGCGCGATGATCAGCTCGTTCTTCATCGAATGCTCCCAGCCGACCAGCTCGGTCACGCTGACCTGGTAGCCATGCGCTTCGAGCTGCAGGCAGCGCAGCACGTTGGTGATCTGGCTGCCGAATTCGCGCGTATGCAGCGGATGCCGCCACACTTCCGTCAGCGCATTCGCGAGCGACTTGCCCTTGTTCTTGCGCAGCACGCCGGCGACTTCCGCCTGGCAGCACGGCACCAGCACGATGTGCTGCGCGCGCTTCGCGAGCGCGAAGCGGATCGCGTCGTCGGTCGCCGTGTCGCACGCGTGCAGCGCGGTGACGACGTCGACCGTTTCAGGCAGTTTCGGCGACGTGATCGAATCGGCGACCGACAGGTTCAGGAACGACATGCCGCCGAACCCGAGCCGCGCGGCAAGCTCGGCCGAGCGCGTAACGAGCTCCTCGCGGGTCTCGATCCCGTACACGTGCGACGCGAACGCCGGCGTGCCGTGCCCCGGCTGCTGCTTGAAGAACAGGTCGTACAGGATGAAGCCGAGATACGACTTGCCGGCGCCGTGATCGACGAGCGTCACGCTGCCACGCTCGGCCTGCACGCCGGCGAGCAGCGGCTCGATGAACTGGAACAGGTGATAGACCTGCTTCAGCTTGCGGCGGCTGTCCTGGTTCAGCTTCCCGTCGCGGGTGAGGATGTGCAGTTCCTTCAGCAGCTCGACGGACTGCTCCGGGCGGATTTCGTGGGTCTTGTTCGACATCGTGAAGCGGCGCCGGGCCACGGTCGGTCGACCACGGCCCGGCGGCGGGAATTCGTGAGGAATGGCGGTAGTTTACCGAAAATGTGCGGTCAGGCTCGTGCGCCGAGCCGCCAGAGCGACGTGACCTCGGCCTGGCGTGCCGCGTGCAGCGGATCGTCGGCATCCATCGCCTTCGGGTGCGCGGGGCGGATGTCGTCGCGGCCGAGCACGACGAGGCCTGCTTCGTCGATCCATTGCAGCAGCGTGTCGCGCGGCCGCAGGCCGAGATGCTCGGCGAAATCGGACAGGATCAGCCAGCCTTCACCGCCCGGCGCGAGGTGCGCAGCGAGCCCTGCGAGAAAACCACGCAACATGCGGCTGTCCGGATCGTAGACCGCGTATTCGATGGGTGCGCTCGGCCGGGCCGGCACCCACGGCGGGTTGCAGACCACGAGCGGCGCACGGCCGGCCGGGAACAGATCCGCCTCGACGACTTCGACACGGCGCGCGTGGCCCAGCCGTTCGACGTTCTCGCGCGCGCAGGCGAGCGCACGTGGATCCTGGTCGGTCGCGACGACACGCTCGACGCCGCGCGACGCAAGCACGGCCGCCAGCACGCCGGTGCCCGTGCCGATATCGAACGCGAGCGACGTCGCCGGCAGCGGCGCGCGCGCGACGAGTTCGACGTATTCGCCGCGCACCGGCGAGAACACGCCGTAGTGCGGGTGGATCGGCGCGCCGCCGAGCGCCGGAATCGGCACCCCTTTCTTGCGCCATTCGTGCGCACCGACGAGGCCGAGCAGTTCGCGCAGCGATACGACAGACGGCGCGCCGCCGGGCCCATACGCCTCTTCGCATGCGGCGCGCACGTCGGGCGCGCGGCGCAGCGGAATCGTGTAGTCGGCGTCGAGGGGGATCAGCAGCATCCCAAGCGTGCGGGCGCGCTGCGACTGCGCGAGACGATGCAGGTTGAATGCGTCGACGCCGGCCGTGGCTTTCGCCTTCTTCGGCTTGCGCTCGACACGGCGCGCCATCGCCTGCACGAGCTGGCGCGCATTCTGGAAATCGCCCTGCCAGACGAGCGCGGTGCCCTCGCAGGCGAGACGGTAGGCCGCGTCGGCGGTGAGGCGGTCGTCGGCGGGCACCGCGCGCTTCGGCGGTTGCACGCCGGCTTCGGAGCGCCAGCGCACGGCATGATCGGCGCCGTCGGCGTCGGTCCAGTGGAAAACAGGGAAATCGGTCACGCGAACTCGGTTACGGTTGGCTTCAACGGGCGGCGCGACTGTATTGCGGGCGCCGCGCGGCTCACACCATACCGCGCTTTGCCCGCGCGGCAAAGCACGGGGCCGGCCCGCGCCGCGCTCGCCCGGCTCAGCCGCCCCACCCCGGCATCGCGGGCAAGCGTAGCGTACCGGCATCGTTGAAGTGAACGGTGCCGAGCACGCCGCCCGCGAGCCTGCCGCGCAGCGCATACGGCAACTCGCCGCTCGCGGCGGCGCCGGGCAGGTTCCACGCCTGCCGCGCGGCAGCGAACGCCGACACGGAAACCGGCACGTCGAGCACGGCCTCGCCAAAACGCGGCACGGTGCCCGAGCGATCGCTGACACCGCTCGCGAACGGCGTGCCGTTCAAGTCGAGCGCCACCGAGATGCCGTCGTAGTCGATCGGCGCGTCGTTCGGGTTCTGTACGCGCAGCTTCAGGCTGAAACGCATCTCGAGGCCCTGCCCGACGAGCGGGTCGAGCCCGGCGACCGTCACGCGCACCGGGTCGCGCGTCAGCCCCGCGCAGCCGCCGAGCAGGAGCACGGCGGTGAACAGCAGCAGCACGGCGCGCAGCGGCGCGATACGGAACAGGGTTCGTGGCATGGGAGAGCCTCCTCGCGGCAAATCGGTGAGCGGATCGTCGCTGCATTGTACCGAGCACGCCCCGGTACGCCGGGTTTCGTAGTTTTCGCAGTCCCGCGAGATCGTTAATAGATTAAAACTACGAAAATAACAGACGGACGGAAAGCGCATTAATGCCTCCCAGCATTCAATGAAGCACGGCGAATTCAATAGATGCAATTTCTAAATTTTTCGTTTCCTTTACCTAAAACCATCAAGTATATTTACGCATCCTTCGAGCAAGCCGACAAACCTTGAAGCCGCATGACGGTGATTTTACGGAACGGCGACATGCCTTCCTGCCATCCTGCGACGAGGCCCGGCCAGCCCCGTAGGTCGTCTGTTCAAAGGGGAAAGCGCGCCCGCCCAGGGCGTGCGGCTCCGTGTCGTGCGCGCGAAATCAATTCAGTACAACACGCGCCCGGCCATTTTGAACCGGCAAGTTAACCAATATCCGGAAATCCAGAGGGGGCAGTAAACCATGATTACCTTCACGTAGTCGGCCGCCGTCTTTTCGAATAATCCGTCATTGGCATTTTCATCGCTGTTGATTAACGGCGAGGGGATTGTTTTTGCCGGCGTTTTCGCAGCACTGAACGATTCTTTCAACAATCGAGGTTTCAGTCATGTCGATCAACATTCGCAAGATGCGTTATCTGCCGATCGTTGCCGCGCTCGCGCTAGCCGGGTGCGGCGGCGACGACGGCGGCGCGGGCTCGGCTTCCGCGCTCAGCTCCGCCGGCGCGCCGCACTCGGGCTCGTCGCCCACCGTCACCGCGCCGCCGAGCGCATCCAATGTCGACAAGAGCGTCTCGCCTGTCGAGTTGCCGGACACCGTGGTACCCGTGAACTACCGGCTGTGGTTCCGCCCGAACGACGCGCTGAACGCGTTCGACGGCCGCGCCGACGTCGAGATCAAGGTGCTGAAGCCGGTCAACAACATCGTGATCGCCGGCCACCGGATCCAGTTCACGAACGGCCGCATCACGCTGCAGCCGGGCAACATCCAGCTGATCGCGACACCGCAGGACAAGGGCGACTTCTACCAGCTGCGCCCCGTGAGCGGCACGATCTCGCCGGGCAACTATTCGCTGCACATGGAGTGGTCGGGCATCATCAACTTCAAGTCGTATGACGATCCGGTCAACCACACCGGCGGCAGTTGCGGCAACGACCCGTACCCGGGCTGCTCGGCAGCGGAAGGCGTCTTCCGCGTCGACCTGAAGGGCACCGACGGCAAGACGAGCGGCGCGATCCTCACCCAGGGCGAAACCAACCTGTCGCGCCAGTGGTTCCCCGGCTGGGACGAGCCGGCCTTCCGCCCGACCTATGAAGTGACGGCAGAAGTGCCGCAAAGCTGGCGGGTCGTGTCGAACGCGGCCGAGAAGCCGTCGACCAACGTCGGCGGCGGCTACAAGCTCGTGCAGTTCGAGAAGACCCCGCCGATGCCGTCGTACCTGCTGTTCTTCGGCGGCGGCCTGTTCGACACCTACGAGGACGACTTCTCGAGCCCGCTGCCGGGCGGCAAGGGCGGCCTGCACCTGCGCGTGTTCACGCCGCCGGGCATGAGCGACTGGGCGAAGCCGGCGATGGACCGCACCAAGCAGGCGCTCGACTTCTACTACCGCTACACGGGCATCGCGCTGCCGCTCACGAAGTTCGACACGGTGGCCGCGAACGACGCGTTCAAGGAGCAGAAGGACCTGAACTTCGGCGGTATGGAAAACTGGGGATCGATCCTCGAGTTCGCCGACGACATCCTGCCGCAGCCGGGCCAGCCGATGTCGCACTACGGCAACGAGGTGCTGACGCACGAAGTCGCGCACCAGTGGTTCGGCGATCTGGTCACGACCGACTGGTGGGACAACGTGTGGCTCAACGAATCGTTCGCGACGTTCTTCGAGACGAAGACGACGATCCAGTTCTTCCCCGACGAGTTCAGCTGGCTCGACCAGGTGAAGAACAAGTACCGCGTGATCAATCGTGACATCGGCCCGAACGCGTTCCCGGTCGCACCGAACTTCAACGGCTGGGCGTCGAACGACTTCGTGCTGAGCGCCAGCGCGTTCACGTACGACAAGGGCGGCCACGTGCTGAAGACGCTCGAGAACTATCTCGGCGAGCAGACGCTGCGCAAGGGTCTGCAGCAGTACCTGGTCGACTACTCGTTCGGCAACGGTACGCCGAAGCGTCTGTGGGATGCGCTGTCGAAGGAAAGCGGCCAGGCGATCGGCGCGATCGGCGACAGCTACGTCCGCCAGACCGGCGTGCCGCTGATCTCGCTCGACACGCAGTGCGACCTGACGAAGAACCAGACGGTCATCACGCTGAAGCAGCAGCCGTTCCCGAACAAGAACGCGTATCCGGGCCTGCAATGGACGGTGCCGATCACGCTCGCGTACGGCCAGGGTCTCGCGAAACGCACGACGCTCGCGCTGAAGGATACGCAGACGCAAACGCGCGTCGACGGCTGCACGGGCGTGGTCGCCGACCCGAGCGGGCTCGACTACTACGTCGTGAACTACAGCGACGCGGCCTGGAGCGGGCTGCTCACGCAGGTCAACGGCTCGACCGATCCGGTCCTGCTCGCGAACCTGAAGAGCGAGGCCGCACTGCTCGTCGCGAACAACCTCGCGCCGGCATCGCGCTCGACGTCGATCGGCTCGGTCGCTTCGCCGGCCGCGATGAAGCTGCGCCAGACGCCGACCTTCGGCGGCCTCGAGCCGGTGACGAAGGAACGCCCGGCACTGCACTACCAGGGCATCTTCAAGCCGCGCAAGGTAGTGACGCAGTAACGGTGCGCGTCCGGCCGGCGCCGCGCAGCCTGCGGCTGCCGGCCGGCGTACCGGCTTCTCCGACCTTTGACGGGCCTCGCATGCGAGGCCCTTTTTTCTTTCGGCACGGGCGCCCGCCCGCCGTCATGCCCACGCGGCATCCCACGCCGGCTGCGCGAACCACGTTGCGAGAAACGCGACGAGCCGCGACGCGCGCGCGGTGCCGCGCGCCTGCTGGCGCAACACGTGGATCGTCGCCGGCTCGGGCGCCGCCGCGAACTGCGGCAGCACCGCGCGCAAGCGTCCGTCGCGCAGCGCGTCGCCCGCGAGCCAGGTCGGCAGGTGCGCGAGACCGAGCCCGTCGAGCGCGGCTTCGAGCAACGCTTCCGAATGATTGCTGCGAAACCGCGGCTGCGCCGGCACGTGGCGGCGCTCGCCGAAACGCCACGCGCCCGGGGGCGGCGCACCGTGCCATGCGAGGCAGTCATGGCCGGCGAGCGCGTCGGGCGACTCGGGCTCGCCACGCCGCGCGAGATACGCCGCGCTCGCGCACAGCACGCGCCGCTGCGGCGCCAGCACGGTCGCGACGAAGCGCGTGTCCTCGAGCGGGCCGATACGCACCGCGAGATCGACGTCGGAGCCGAGCCGCGCGCCCTGCAGGTCGACCATGCTGTCGGTCAGCACCAGGTCGACCTGCAGCGCCGGATGGCGCTGCATGAAGGCAGCCAGCGCGGCCATCAGGTGCCGCCGGCCGAACGGCGCCGGGCAGTCGACGCGCAGCAGCCCGCTCGGCTCGTCGTGCTGGCTGTGCAGGTCTTCCTGCAGGCCGCGGAGCTCGGCCAGCATCCGCGTCGCGCGCCCGTACAGCAACTGTCCGGCCTCGGTCGGCCGCAGCGCGTGCGTCGTGCGATGCAGGAGGCGGATGCCGAACTGCGCCTCGAGCCGGTCGATGCGCCGCGTGACCGACGACGCGGCGACACCCAGCCGGCGCGCGGCCGCCGAGAAGCTCTGCTGGTCGACCACGTCGACGAACAGCGCCAGATGGGGGGAAAGGAAGTCGTCCATTCGGGGCCTTCGGAATTGGCTATGCGTTTCACGCAAAGCAATCATCCGCCTTTGCACGTTTCCGCGTCAAACCGGGCCGACTAGACTGCATGCATCCTTTTCACCCGCTGCCCGCCCCGCCCCATCGGGCCGCGCGACAGCCATCCGCCACGGAGATCATCATGCGCAGCATCCGCTTCGACGCCCCCGCCGCCGACATCGAGTCGCTCGACGCGCGGGTCAGGGAAATCGACCCGCCCGTCCCGGCCGACGGCCAGATGCTGATCGAGGTGCGCGCGGCCGGCGTGAACCCGAGCGACGTGAAGGCCGCGCTCGGTCGCATGCCCCACGCGGTGTGGCCGCGCACGCCCGGGCGCGACTGGGCCGGCATCGTGCGCAGCGGCCCGGACGGCTGGATCGGCGCGCCGGTGTGGGGCTCGGGCGGCGATCTCGGCGTGCATCGCGACGGCTCGCACGCGGAGTGGCTCGTGCTCGACGCGGCCCTGGTGCGCCGCAAGCCCGCCGTGCTGACGCTCGACGAGGCAGCCGGCGTCGGCGTGCCGTTCGTCACCGCCTATGAAGGCTTGCGTCGCGCCGGCATGCCGAAGGCCGGCGACGTCGTGCTCGTGTTCGGCGCGAACGGGAAAGTCGGCCAGGCGGCGATCCAGCTCGCGACCGCGCACGGCGCGACCGTGATCGGCGTCGAGCGCAGCGCCGGCGGCTATCGCGGCCACGCATCGGGCGACGTGCGCATGATCGATGCGTCGAACGAACCGGTGGCCGACGCGGTCCGCGCGGCCACCGGTGGCCACGGCGCGGACATCGTCTACAACACGGTCGGCAGCCCGTACTTCGAAGCGGCGAACGCGTCGATGGCGATCGGCGCGCGGCAGATCTTCATCTCGACGATCGACCGCAGCGTGCCGTTCGACATCTTCGCGTTCTATCGCGGCCAGCACACGTTCGTAGGCGTCGATTCGCTGCAGCTCGACGGCGCCACGGTGGCGCAGATCCTCGACACGCTCGCGCCCGGCTTCGGCAACGGCACGCTGCGCCCGTTCCCGATCGGCGACGACTACGTGTACCCGCTCGAGCGGGCACACGACGCGTATCGCGCGGTGCTGGCCGGTGCGCGCGAGCGCGTCATCCTCAAGCCCTGACGCCAGACCACACGGGAGACTGCCATGACGGATTACGTGATTTCGCTCGCAGTGGGCCTCGGCGTCGGCGTGCTGTACGCGCTGCTGCACGTGCGCTCGCCGGCCCCGCCGCTCGTCGCGCTCGTGGGCTTGCTCGGGATGGTGATCGGCGAACGCGCGATCGCGCTGCTGCGCTGACGCGCCGAGGCGGCGCCGGTGGTGCTAGCGATCGTCGCGCCGGCGGAACGCCCACCATGCGGCGAGCCCCGTGAAACCCGCGACGAGCAGCACCATCAGCCAGAAGCCGTGCTTGTTCTCCGAGAACGGCACGCCGCCGACGTTCATCCCGAAGAAGCCGGCGACGATGTTGATCGGCAGCGCGATCACGGTCACGAGCGTCAGCGTGAACAGCGTCCGGTTGTTCTGCTCGTCGAGACGCGAACCGATCTCTTCCTGCAACAACTTGATCCGCTCGTTGAGTCCCGCCAGATCGGCCAGCACCAGCGAGAACTCTTCGGTCGATTCGCGCAGCTCCTGCACGTCTTGCAGATGCAGCCACGCAGGCGGTTTCGCGAGCAGCCGGAAAATCGACCCGGGCTCGGGCGCGAGCATGCGCTGCAGGCGCGTCAGCGTGCGGCGCATCGCACCGAGCTCGATGCGGCTCGACGTGAGCCGCTGCGACAGGAAGCGATCCTCGATGCGGTCGACGTCGACGCTCGTGCGCCGCATGATCTGGATCAGCAGGTCGGCCTGGTCGCGCAGCAGGTGCACGAGCAGTTCCGCGGGCGACCTGAACTGCTCGCCGTCGCGCACGCACGCGCGCAGCGTGTCGACCGAGCGCAGCGGCTTGAGGCGCGCGGTGACCATGATGCGCCGCTCGACGTGGACGAACAGCGTCGCGATCTCCGACGGCGTCAGTTCGAGGTTGAACATCACGTCGTTGACGATCGCACGCAGCACGCCGTCCTCCTGCTCGATGCGCGTCGAGCGCGAGCCTTCGTGGAGGAATTCGAAGAAGCTGTGGGGCAGACCGAGGTGCGTGCGCATCCAGCGCTCGCTCGCGCCGTGCGCGAGATTGAAGTGCAGCCAGACGAAATCGTCCGACGCGGCATCGTGCTCACGGCACGTGCGCAGCCAGGCCGCAGCCGCGTCCGCATCGAGCGTTGCGCCGGAGCCGCCGGGAACGAAGCGGAATCCGCACACCATGCCGGACGTATCGGCGCCGTAAGTCTGTACGATCAGGTCCATCGTGTCGAAGGTCGTGCGGCGCACGGCGCGCCGCGCAAAGCGGGTCGCGCGCCCGCGCCGGAAAAGGAAAGGAGACGTATGCCCGACGGGCATGACGCGCCGGTGACAGCGTCACGCCGCATCATACCGGCCGATTCCGTGCCCCCAAAAGCAACGCGCCGCCCAACGGGCGGCGCAGGTGCGGCGGGTCGACACGCGCGGGACGCGTTACTGCCGCGTCTCCGACTGCGCGGCGCTCGGGCACGCGGAGTCCTTGCCCCAGTGACCATCGCAGACGCGCCAGCGGCACAGTTGATCCTCGAAGAAACCGCGCTCCGAACACTCCTTCACGCGCGACGCCAGCGAGCCGGTCGTCGCGGCCGTCTTGGTCGGCACGGCCTGCGCCTTCTGCGCAGCGAGCTTCTTGTCGGCCGGCTTCGTGCGCGCGACGAGCGCCGCGAGCAGGTCCGCATCCGGATCGTCCTTCGCGCCCGCCTTCGCGGTACGTGCCGGCGTCGCGTCGCGATGCTTCTTTGCCTGCGCGAGTTCGGCCTGCTGTTCCTTGTGACGCTTGCGGGCCTCGGCTTTCGCATCAGCCTTCGTATCGGTCTTGCCGTGCGCGGCGACCTTCGCGCCCTTCGCGGCGTCGGCCTTGGCGGTTTTGGTCGTGGCAGCAGCGGCGGCGGCGGCCGCACCGGCCGTGGCCGCACCCGATGCGTCGTCGGCGCCATTGGCGAGCGCACGCGACAGGCGGCTGCTGTCCGCGGCGGGCGCGGACGATGCGGACGCAACTGTCCGGGAAGCTGCGTCGTCGTTGACGATCGTGGCCGGTTGCACGGCGGATGCGGCGGACGCGGCATTCTGCGCGACCTGCACGGCGGCATCGCTGGCCGCTGCGGCCTTCGCCGGTGCGGCGGCTGCCGGCGCAGCCTCGGCCGTGACGGCGGGGGCCTGCTCGCCCGCATGCTGCATGCGCCATGCGCCCCAGCCGCCGACGGCGACCACCAGGGCCACGACGGCAGCGACCGGCGCCTTCAGCGAACGGCGCGGCGGCTCGGCCGGCGGCGTGACACGTCCTTCCAGATTCGCGAGAATGCGCGACTGCTGAGCTCCGTCGCCTGCCGGTTTGGTATCGGACAGCAGGCTGGGCGGAGATTTCGAATTTGAATTTTCCGGCGCACTCATTCAGCGTCTCATTGAATCCTGGTTTAATTCACCGCGATAATATAGCCCGGCCTCTCGAAGCAGCCTGATTCTAAGAGCAAGCATTGCAAAACACAATCAATTCTAATTTCCGGGGATTTCTTTGATTGCCGTCGCACTCGTCGCCTATTTCGCCCTTGCCGTAGCGGTTGCGGCACTGTTGCTTTTACCGGGTATCCGCGCGACCGTATTCGAATCCGTCGCCCAGTTTCACGGCCGCCTGACGCGCCGTGCGAACGATCGCGCCTCGCGTACGCGAAGTCAGATTGTTAAATCGGCAAGCGCTACGCGCGGCGCTTTAAACGACGTGCAAAATTTACTGGTTCGCCGGCGCTTGATGATTATGGTATCGGCAGGTATTCTTGCGACGCCGCCATTGGTCGCCATTGCGTTACGCGGCCGGCAATTGTTCCAGTACGACGACACGGCGCGCGTGCCCGACGAGAAGATCGCCGCGCTGCTGCAGGGCGAACAGCTCGTGCCGCCCCCGCCGTTGCCGCCGGAAGTCTTCGCCACCAAGGAGGTCGAGCAGGTACGCCCGGCGCTGAAGGATGCGAGCCGCGACTGGAACCTGCTGGATCCGGATTTCCGTACGCGTTTGCTGCTGGTCTACAAGATCATGCACGAACAATATGGCTATGAAATGGCGTTGCTGGAAGGTTATCGGAGCCCGGAACGGCAGAACCGGCTGGCGCAGATGGGCAGCAACGTGACCAACGCGGCCGCCTTCCAGAGTTATCACCAGTTCGGGCTGGCGGCCGACAACGCATTCCTGCGCGACGGCAAGCTGGTCATTTCCGAGAAAGATCCATGGGCGATGCGCGGCTACCAGTTGTACGGCCAGGTCGCCGAGCAAGTCGGCCTCACGTGGGGCGGCCGATGGAAAATGATGGATCTCGGGCACGTGGAATACCATAAACCCGGTTTTAAACTGGGACGCGGCAGCTAGTCAGGGCGGCCGGACAAGAAATAATGAGGGCGGCATGGGGCTTTTTAATCACCCGGCAGGAAACGATTTGGGCGGCGCAAACAATCGGGCATTCCGGTGCGCGATTTTTTCCGGCCGCCGCTTCCGTTTTAAATCTCACAGCGTCCTTTCGTTAATGCGCGCGCCTTCTCCGATGCCGCGGGCGCATTGATGCCAGCCCCCTTCATCCCGTTTGACAGCATGGCGACACATCGCGGCGCCACTCTTGCCGCTCGGCGCGCCTGCGTCGCCTCATCGAATCGCACCGGAACCTGAACGTCCTATGCAACGCATCCTCAACGTGCTGACTCATCCGCGTACGCTCTCGATCGTCGGGATCGTCGCGCTAGCGGCCATTCTCTTCATCGTCGCCGACATGCTGCAGCTGCCGCTCCTGTGGGCGGCGATCGCCTTCGCGGCGATCCTCGCGCTGTGGCTCGTCGTCGCGCTGTGGCGCCGCTGGCGCGTGAAGCGCGCGAACCAGCAGCTCGGCCAGGTGCTGGAAGAGCAGGCGGAAACCGGCAAGATCGCCGCGCCCGCCGCCGCCGCCCTCGCCCCCGACGCGAAGACCGCCGACCTCGACGTGCTGCGCACGCGCCTGTCGGATGCGGTGAAGACGATCAAGACGTCGAAGATCGGCCAGGTGTCGGGCGGCTCCGCGCTGTACGAACTGCCGTGGTACATCGTGATCGGCAACCCGGCCGCGGGCAAGAGCAGCGCCGTGCTCAATTCCGGCCTGCAGTTCCCGTTCGCGGACAAGAACAGCGCCGTGATCCACGGCATCGGCGGTACGCGTAACTGCGACTGGTTCTTCACGACCGAGGGGATCCTGCTCGACACGGCCGGCCGCTATTCGGTGCACGAGGAAGACCGCAGCGAGTGGCTCGGCTTCCTCGGCCTGCTCAAGCGCTACCGCCCGAAGGCGCCGATCAACGGCATCATCGTCACCGCGAGCATCGCCGAACTCACCGGCAACCGCCCCGAATTCGCGATCAACCTCGCGAAAAACCTCCGCCAGCGCGTTCAGGAGCTGACGGAGAAGCTCGAAGTGTTCGCGCCGGTCTACGTGATGTTCACGAAGGCCGACCTGATCACCGGCTTCACCGAATTCTTCAGCAGCAGCGACAAGCACGAGTACGACCGCGTGTGGGGCGCCACCCTGCCCTACGAACCGGACGACAAGCGCGACGTCGTCGCGCAGTTCGACACGCACTTCGAGGAACTGTACGAAGGGCTGAAGGAAATCAGCGTCGCGCAGCTGTCGCTGTCGCGCGGCAACCAGCTGTCGCCGGGCCAGTTGAGCTTCCCGCTCGAATTCTCGACGATCAAGCCGTCGCTGCGCGCATTCCTCGCGACGCTGTTCGAGAACAACCCGTTCCAGTACAAGCCGATCTTCCGCGGCTTCTACTTCACCAGCGCGCTGCAGGAAGGCGAAACCAACAGCGCGGCCGCGCAGCGCATCGCGCATCGCTTCGGCCTCGACGGCACCGCGCTGCCGAAGCCGCACAGCGCGTTCTCGAAGAACGGCTTCTTCCTGCGCGACCTGTTCTCGAAGGTGATCTTCGCGGACCGCCAGACGGTGCGCCAGTTTGCCAGCCCGACCAAGACGCGGCTGCGCTACGCGACCTTCTTCGGCTTCGTCGCGGCGCTCGCGCTCGCGCTCGGCGGCTGGACCTGGTCGACGATCGGCAACCAGCAGCTCGTCGCGAACGTGCAGGCCGACCTCGACAACGTCACGCGCCTGCAGCATGGACGCAACGACCTGCAGTCGCGCCTGCAGGCGATGGACATCCTCGAAGACCGGATCGAGCAGCTCGAGCAGTTCCGCCGCGACAAGCCGATTTCGGTGTCGCTCGGCCTGTACCAGGGCGACCGTCTCGAGCAGCACCTGCTGACCGAGTACTACAACGGCGTGCGCCAGATCCTGCTGGCCCCGGTGTCGCAGAACCTCGCGTCGTTCATGAAGGACGTGAACGCGCACCCCGAACAGCTCGTGCCGATGACGCGCCCGCCCGAATCGGGCGCCGTGCAGGGCGGCACGATGCCGGTCTCGACCAACGCGGCGGGTGCCGCGCCGCAGGCCGGTGCCGCACTGGCCGCGTCCGGCGCCGCGCCGGCCGCAGCGCAGCAGCCGGCCGCACCGCAGGGCGGCCTCTATAGCGACGCGTCGCCCACCAACGTGCAGGACGCGTACAACGCGCTCAAGACGTACCTGATGCTGTCCGACAAGCGCCACGTCGAGCAGGCGCACCTGACCGACCAGCTCGCCCGCTTCTGGCGCGGCTGGCTCGAGACGAATCGCGGCAACATGCCACGTGACGAGATGATCAAGAGCGCGGAGCGCATGATCTCGTTCTACCTGTCGCGCGTGAACGACGACGACTGGCCGATGATCGACGCGAACCTCGCGCTCGTCGACCAGACCCGCGAGAACCTGCGCCACGTCGTGCGCGGGATGCCGGCCCGCCAGCGCGTGTACGAGGAAATCAAGGCGCGCGCGTCGACCCGCTTCGCGCCGATGACCATCGCGCGTATCGTCGGCGACGGCAACCAGGGGCTCGTGGCAGGCAGCTACGCGATTCCGGGCACGTTCACGCGCGAAGCGTGGTTCGACTACGTGCAGCCGGCGATCCGCGACGCGGCGACCAAGGAACTGCAGGCGAAGGACTGGGTGCTGAACACGTCGACGCAGGACGACCTGACGCTCGAGGGCAGCCCCGAGCAGATCCAGAAGACGCTGGTCGGCATGTACAAGACCGAGTACGCGCAGCACTGGCAGAAGTTCATGCAGGGCATCGCGGTGCAGGGCTTCAGCAGCTTCGGCCAGGCCGTCGACGGGATGAACCGCCTCGGCGACCCGCAGGATTCGCCGATCCGCAAGATCCTCGAGACCGCGTACGACCAGACCTCGTGGGACAACCCGTCGCTCGCGAACGTGACGATCAAGAAGGCGCAGACGGGCGTCGTGAACTGGGTCAAGCAACTGTTCTCGCGCTCGCAGGCCGGCCAGGTGGCGGCCGCCAACATCGACATCAACGGCAATCCGGCCGAGGTGCCGATGGGTCCGATCGGCCAGGAGTTCATCGGTCTCGCGCGGATCGTCGCGACGCACGACGGCACGTCGATGCTCAAGGGCTACATGGATTCGCTGTCGAAGGTCCGCACGCGCTTCAACGTGATCAAGAACCAGGGCGACCCGGGCCCGGGCGCGCGCCAGCTGATGCAGCAGACACTCGACGGCAACGGTTCGGAACTCGCCGATTCGCTGAAGCTGGTCGACGAGCAGATGCTGACGGGCCTCACCGATTCGCAACGCAAGTCGCTGCGTCCGCTGCTGGTGCGGCCGCTGATGCAGGCGTTCGCGGTCGTGATCCAGCCGGCCAGCGCCGAAGTCAACAAGGTGTGGAACGCGCAGGTCTACCAGCCGTTCCAGAACTCGCTCGCGACGAAGTACCCGTTCGCGGCGAGCGCGAAGGTCGAGGCCGGCGCCGGTGAAATCGCGCAGGTGTTCGGCCCGGACGGCTCGATCGCGAAGTTCGTCGGCACCACGCTCGGGCCGCTCGCGGTGCGCCGCGGCGATACCCTCGCCGCCCGCACGTGGGGCGACATGGGCATCGGCCTCACGCCTGACTTCACGAACGGCTTCGCACGCTGGGTCGCGCCGCTTGCCGGCGGTGCGGCAGGCAGCGCCGCCGCATCGTCCGAGCCGCAGACCGTGTTCCAGATCCTGCCGCAGCCGAGCACGGGCACGACGGAGTACACGATCGCGATCGACGGCCAGCAACTGCGCTACCGCAACACGCCGCCGCAGTGGACCAACTTCGTGTGGCCGAACCCGCAGGGCTCGCCGGGCGCGACGCTGTCCGCGACGACCTTCGACGGCCGCACGGTGCAGCTCGTCAACGAGCCGGGCCGCTACGGTCTCGAGAAGCTGATCAATTCGGCGCAACGCAAGCGCCGTCCGGACGGCACCTTCGACCTGACGTGGGCGCAGGGCAGCGTGAACGTGTCGGTGACGATGCGCATCATCAGCACGTCGCAACCGTCCGGCGGCGGCGGTGACCAGCCGCAGCAGCAGAGCCTGCGTGGCCTGCAGCTGCCGTCGTCGGTCGCCGACGCAAGCGCGGGCGCCGCGCAGAACGCAACCCAGACCGCCGGCACGGGCACGCCGGCCGCCGCGCCGGCCGTCGCGGCCGCCAACGCAACGAATGCACAGGGGGCGCAATGACGCAAACCGTACAGGCGCAGATCGCCTACTTCGGCAAGATTCCGTCGCGCGGCGACTTCGTGAAGAGCGCGCACAATCCGCAACTGCTGCAGACGCTCGATCGCTGGATCGCGCAGGCGCTGGAGCTGCTCGCGGAAGATCCGCGCTGGAAGATCGTCTACGAGGACGCGAAGCCGATGCATTTCGCGTTCCTCGGCTCGCGCAGCAAGCTCGCGATCGCGGGCCACATGGTCGCGAGCCACGACGTGTCGATGCGCCGCTTCCCGTTCCTCGGTGCCACCGCGCTGGAGGTCGACCGGCCGGTCGCGTTCCTCGCGCGCAGCCCGCTCGCGTTCGCGCGGCTGTGGTCGCGCGTCGCCGCGCAGATTCCGCCGCTGCTCGGCAAGGACGAGCCGCCCGGCGCACTGCAGGCACTCGGCGACACGCAGGTGCCGATCGACATCGGCGGCCCCGGCACGTCGCATGACGGCACCTTCAACGATTTCATCGAACACCAGACGCTGCACGGCCTGCAGGAGATGCTGCTCGAAAGCGGTCATCCGGTGCGGCTGCGCGGCGCGATGCTCGCGCTCGGCTCGCTGCTGCGGCCGGTGATGCAGAGCGGCTCGTCGCACATCGAGCGCGGCCTCACGCTGCCGCTGCCGGTCGATCCGTTCTATCGCAGCCTCGTCGCCGCGTTCTGGCTCGAGCTGATCGCGCCGTTCGTCGCGCAGGCCGACTTCGAGCTCGCGATCTTCATCGGCACGATCGCCGAGCGCGAACGGCTCATCATCGGCTTCAACGGCGCGTCGGCCAAGACGCTGCTGAGCGTCGTCGACCCGCAGACCTACGCCGCCCACAACATCGACATCGACGATCCCGAGTGGATCGACGCCCATGCGCAAAACGATCAGCAGATCAGCAAGCTCGTCAGCTACCTCGACCAACCGCAACTCTCGCTGCGCGTCGCCATCGACGCGTTCCGCGAAGCGTTCGTCGGAGGCTGACGGGATGCATCGCACGATTCAAATCCGGCGCGCGCGCTTTTCGGCCGCGCTCTCGCCTGCCGTCGCCGCCCTTCTCGCCTCCGGGCTGTTCGCCAGCGGCGCGGCCTTCGCGCAGAACACGGGCGCGACCGTCACGCCGGTCGGCAACGGTACGGTTGCGGCAACCGCGCTCTCCGCGAACCCCGGCGCCGCGCCGGGGACGGCCTCCGGCGCCGTCGTGCACGGCACGGCCGGCACCGCGAACACCGTCACGCCACCGCCCGCGACCGCGACGCCCGGCCAGGTGGTCGTCGGCGGCAAGGTGCCCGACGAAGCGACCAAGGCCGCCGTGCTGCAGAAGCTTCGCGATACCTACGGCACGACGAACGTCGTCGACCAGATCGAGGTGGGCGACGTCGCAACGCCGCCGAACTGGAGCGCGAACGTGCAGAAGCTGCTCGGCACGCAGCTCAAGCAGATCAGCAAGGGGCAGCTGAAGATCAACGGCACGCAGATCGAGATGAAGGGCGAGGTGCACAACGAGGCGCAACGCCAGCAGCTCGCAAGCGACATGGCGAACACGCTGAACCCGACGTATACGATCAAGAACGGGCTGCGCGTGTCGGCGTCCGAACAGGGCGTGCTCGACCAGACGCTCGCGAACCGTACGATCGAGTTCGAGACGGGCAGCGCGACGCTCACGCCGCAGGGCAAGCTGATCCTCGACCAGATGGCGGCCGCGCTCGCGAAGATGCAGAACCGCACGGTCGACATCATCGGGCACACCGACAACTCGGGGAACCGCACGTCGAACATCGCGCTGAGCCAGGCGCGCGCGGATGCGGTGAAGGGTTATCTGATCACGAAGAGCATTCCGCCGCAGCAGATGACGACGACGGGCGTCGGGCCGGATCAGCCTATTGCGCCGAACGATACGGCGGATGGGCGGGCGAGGAATCGGCGGATCGAGTTCCGGGTGGGGCAGTAAATTTGCGGAGGGCGGCTCGCGATGAGCCGCCCCGGTGTCACGGGGTGTCAGCGGTACACGATCGCGCACCGCTGAATGACGTCAATGTTTCGGCGGTGTCCCCTGGTAGCTTTTCGCCCATTGCTGGCTCTGCTTGCTCGCCTGTTCGATCCGTTCGGCGGTGAGATCGTCGCTCTTGCGCTGCTTGTCTTCCTTCGCATAGTCCGTCTTTCCGAACACGTCCTTGTCCCGTGTCCTGAAGTACAGTGACGGCGCGAGCACGTGATCCTGCCAACTCGTCAGCAACGTATCGTGGACGAGCATGTCGAACATCGCCATCACCTCCGACGGAAGCGGGTTCTTCCCCGCATACCCCTGCTCCCAGGCCTTGACCAGCGCCACTTCGTCCTCATTCAGCTCGACGTGGCGAGCAAACGCAGGCGCGAGGAACAGCGGCGTATACGTCAGCTTGTTGTTGAACGACTGCGTGAAGCGGCGCTGCTGTTGAGCCTCGTATTCCGGCCGCATCTTCTCCCACTTGCCGGTCATCTCCTTCGCTTCCTTGTCGAGGCGCTGCCAGACCGTCGTGTAGTTGCTCGGCGGGACGTCACTCCATAGATCGTTGTAGCGCTTGTCCGCCGCCTGCTTCGCGAGCTTCAGCTTCTGGATCTCGGGCGAGTCCATCCGCTGGCTGCCCATCATCGCCCAGTCAAGCTTCGCCTTTGCGTCGCGCCGGTCGTAATCAGCCTTTTCGACGTCCTTGCGCCACTCGGTCGCCGGATCGGTCACCGAGTGACGGAATTCCGGATCCTGGTATCGCACGGCGATCCAGCGCAGGAATACCTCCGCATGCGGCAGAAAGTTCACGCCCTGTGTATCCGGAACGACCTTGCGGTACGCGTCGACCAGCGCCTTGATCTTGTATTGCTTGCCTTCGTAGGTGATCGGCGTCGCAATCGAAAAGCGGCTGAATACGTCAGGCCGCCGCTTGGCCAGCGTTTCCATGTCGAGTAGTGCACTCCCGGCCTTGAGCGCTTCGAACAGCATGTCCCTGAGCGGAATGCGCATGAGCTCCGCATTGAAACCCAGCGAGCCATGCAACGAGCCGCCCGCGATATCGCTGCTCGTTCCCGGATAGAGTCGCTGCTCGGCACGCGTCTTCTCCAGGCTGTCGAGGCGCTGGTACATGCGCATCTCGTGAGCGGCGGCGAAATGCACACATCGCTGAACGCTTGCGGGCACGGCCAGCGACCGGTCCTTGTAATTCGGCTTGATGGTCCCGAGAAACGGCAGGATGCCGATAATCTCGCCGGCCTCTTCCGACATGATCGACGACACCGCATCCAGCAGACCGACGAACTTTATTTCCAGCGATACGCCATTGATCGCAAGATCCTGGTCGTCGCGACGTTTGTACTTGGTCGCCAGATCGTTGACGAACGTGCGCGCCAGGACGCAACCGCGATCCGCGCCAAACACCGATACCTCGATCTTTCGAATCTTCGACGTCTGCCCCTTGACCGCCTCGATCGCCTTTTCCAGCTGATCCTTCGCGGCAACGAGCCGTGAATCGACCCCGGTACCGAAGTACGCGCTCATGACCTGGGAGTCGCGCACGATCGGTACATTCTCGATCGCGATTCCCGTAATAACCTGACGAACTGTCGATTGCACGATCTTGAGCGGATTGTGCTTCAAGTCGTTCTTCGCGTTCCGAAACACGGCGATGCCGCCCGCCTTCGTGCGCTCCCAGATCCGCTCCGGCGACGCATCCAGCACGTTCGCGATGCGGCGCGCGGTTCGGGGAATGTTCTGGATGTCTTTCTTGAAGTCGCTGAACGCATTCAGCATCGGCCGAAACGAGAACTCCGAGGCGGACTGCTTGGCTGCTGTCGTCATGCGACCTTTGACGTCCAGTTGCTTGATCGGCTGATTCACGCGAGCGACCGACTCCCCGACGCCCTTCGCTGCGTCGAGCGCCTTCTTGCCGAGTATTTTCCCCGCGGCGAGACCGGCATTGAGCCAGGCGTTCGACTTGGCATCCGCATTGAGATCCGTCCCGAGACCCGAATAGTAGAGCCGGAACCAGAACTGATTCACGGGACGGTCGATGTCCGTGTTGATGCGGTGCGCATCGTAAAGGCGTGAAATGTTCGAGTACAGCCCGCTGTCCGGATCGTCCTCGTCCTTGCTGCGACCGAACGCATCGAAGAACACGCCGATACGGATCGTCGCCCCGCACGGCAGACAGTCCCCTTTCGGATAGTTGGCCGTCGCCATCCTGTCGACGGCCATTCGAACACTCTGCGGCGTAGCATCGTCCGGATCGAGTCGAATGGCGTTTCGATCGTTAGCTCCGGCCATGACCATTCTCCTCACGTGGCGGCGGCACCAGCCCCGCCGGAATCGACGGCACCGCGACCGCCTGGAATTGGTTCTGCCCGAGCGCCTTCACTACCGCCGGCGACAGTGCGGCGACGGCCTTCGCAAATGCACCCGGTTTCCCCTTGCTCGACTGAATGAGTTTCTGCACCTCCGGGTGCGCGTCGAACCGCGGATTCACCAGAAGCGCGTAATACGCGTATTGCTCGAGGTCGCGCCGATCGGTGAAGCGGTACTTGATCCAGGCTTCCGCAACGGTTCTCGAAATCCGGCGATGCGACTGTGCGTCACTGTCCTCGTACTTCTTGTCGAGCCGCTCGCCGTACCGTTTCGTCAGGTCACGCGACACGTCGACGATCGGCAATCGGCTACTGCCCAGCATCTGACCGGGAAATGCCAATTCGACATGATGATCGGGATAGAAGTGAACCTCAAAAATGCGCGAGCCGATCGAATCCGGCTGCTTGGTCGGCGGGAACGAAACGTCCGCTTCCGCCTGCTGTTTCTTCACCTGCTCACCCGGGCGCCAGTCGTCGGCATCGTAATACGTCCATTGAACCTTGAAATCGGTGCCCTTCAACAAGTAGCAACAGGCGATGCTGCCCTCGCCTGCCCCAGGTTCGAGATCGCCGCCGCCGCGTGCCTTGTTGCCGAACTGGTCGGTGATCGTGAACCGAACGAGGTTGTACGGCAGGTAATTCAGCGCCTCGGTCGAAATGCTGGTGTAGGTCGGATCGGACTTGCTGCATGCCGCCATCGACACGAACAACAAGCCTGCCGCGGCGACTCGCAACGCCGCGGAGAACCGTCCGCGAGCGGCGCGCGCACCACGTCGGCCTGGATCGATCGCACGGAATTCCGGTGCAGCGTATTGCATGACATCAGGCATAAGCACTCTCTTCACATGGCCGCGGCAGCATGCCGTCGGGACCTGCCGGTACGGCGACCAGCTTGATATTTTCGTTCGTCGAGTCGAGCAGCGGCCTCTTCGGCATCCACGGCGTGCGTGTATCGACCTTGCCGTCGCAAGCGGCAATCGCAGACTTACGCCACACCGCTGCGTTCCTCCAGAAGGCTGCGATCGTAGTCTTCACGAATTGCATTCCACGTCGCGTCATCGATCGTCAACAGCGCATCGTCGAGGCTCTTCTCTCCGCAAGACACGGCCACAAGGCAAGCCTGCACTTCCGGATGCTCGTCGAATCGGGGGGCGACCTGCACGCCGGTCAATACGTAATACAGCGTCTGCTGCTCGTCGACGATCCCGTAGTTGGCCGCGCGTGCCAGTTGCTCGACGACCCGCTCATACAGCTCCACATCGGACAGGTGCTCGATCGACGCCCCCATCGTCTCGCGAAACTTCAGCACGAGCTTGTCCGGATACCCGAGCTCGATCAACCGAGCGTGCTGCTGCTCGCTCAGGCCCGGTGCATCGCCTGCCGGCGCCGCGCCTTCGATCGCCGGCGCATCGTTGCGCCACACGACCTCGTCGAGCCGCCGATCGCGATACCGGATCTCGGTGAACGGCGCAACGAACTGCCGCGCCTGCTCATCGCTCCACACCTGCCGCATACGTTCGAATACGTGGTTGTCGAAGAAAAACAGGTAGTACGAGCGACCATTGGGCAGCTTGTACTGCACATACCGGCGCAGATGCGCGTCGAGCGCATCGAACGTCCACGTCGACCAAAGCCACGTCACCGCATGCAGATCGACTGCATCGAGCCACAGCTGACGCAGCAGCCGATGCTGCCCGCCATGCTCGTCGTCGAGCGCGTCGCGCTCGAACGCGATCAGGTACGGCGCGATATCGGTATAGGCATCGAGCCCGGTATCGATCCAGAGCGACGCATAGCGCAGGCCGCGCACCATCGCGAGCTGCACATCCAGCTCCTGATAGCCGCGCGTATCGACGAGCACATAAAGCCGCATCGCCCTGCCGTCGTCGTCCGCATGCGCCAGCGAAGCCTTCAGTGATTCCAGGAACGCCGGCCACGCCGGCTCGCGCGGATTCGGTGCGGTGTCGACGACTTCGCCTGGCTCGACGGCGTCGTCCCGATCGACCGCGTCGCCCGTGTCGTTGACCTCGTCCATCAATCCGCCTCGACCATCGATTCGCGCCCGCTATGCGCGTTCAGCACGCATTGCTTGCACGTGCCGCCCGGCATCGCGGGCAGCGGATACGGCATGCTCGTCGGCCCGCTGAACTGGTGCTGCGCGCCCTTGATATCGATCTTCCCCGGCGCGTGAATCTCGATGTTGCCGCCCTTGATCCGGATATAGGCGCCGTCCGACGTCAGCAGGACCTCCTGCTTCGCAGCCACATCGATGGCCTCGGTCGCCGCCACCAGCTTCACCGTCTTCTGCGCGGTCAGCTCGATGTTGTCTGCGTGCGCCTGAACCTCGACGTTGCCCTTCGCGGCGAACAGCTTCATTCCGGCATTCTGCGCGAACAGGCTGATGCGGTCGCGGATGCCGGCGATCAGCGACTTGCCGCTCGTGATGAAGGTGCTTTGACCGCTGACGATATTGGTCTGCTGGTCGCTCGCGACGTGCACCGACTGCTGCGACGCCATCCCGATCCCCGCCGGGCTCGCGAACAGCATCACCGGCTCCTTGAACGCATTCGCGTTCCCCGTCCCGCCGCCGGCGGTCCGGCCGCCCGACGACGCGCCCGCCACGCTCTCCTGCGTCGCGTCGGTGAACGTCTTCAGCGCGTCTTGGCCGTTGCCGAGGCTTTCCGCCTGATGCGCTTCGCTGACCTGCGACAACGATTCGATCAGCCCCTCGGCATTGACGAGCTGCTGTTGCGTCTCGCGCACGTCGAGCGGCTGGCTGTTCGCCTGCTTCGGATGCGTCGTGACGTACAGCCCCTGCCCGGCACGCACGGCACCATACGCATCGGTGCGCAAGTCGAACCCCGAGCCGAGATACGCACCCCGCGTGTTGCCGTTCTGCTCGATCAGGTAGCCGAGATGCAATAGCGAATTCGCACTGCTGCTGAACAGGCGTGCACGGTTCTGGCCGGTCGCGTCGTCGAGCACCATCTCGTTGTGCCCCGACCCCGCGTACTCCTTCGACCGGAAGCCCGACAGGATGCCGTCGCTATGCCACTGCGGCTTGGTTGCCCCGTTGTAGACGCGATGCATGACGATCGGCCGGTCGCAGTCCCCACCGATGTAGCCGATCATCATTCCTCGCCGACCCGCGGAATATGGACAGCCCCGTAGCCGCCGCCGGTATCCGACTGCACGACACGCATCCAGCACGATGCGGTTTCGGTGCCCCCGTTCTGCCGGTCCCAGACGAACATGACCTTGATCCGGTTCAGCTCGTCCGTATACACCTCTTCGCCCTTCGGCCCGACGACGACGGCCGTCTCGAGCTGCATCATGGGCTTCTTGTGCTCGAACGGGCTGCGATACGGCACCGCCGCACGTTGCGCTTCGACCTCGACGAGATAGAACCCGGCCGAACCGTCTTCGCGCCCGACTTCAAACGCAACCGCCGAACCGTGACCGGCTTTCGCCTGCGCGAGCCGCGCCTGCAGGCTGTGCGGGAAGTTCGCTTCGTGGTCCGAGATCGGCAGGTTGTTCTCGATGTACCGCGACACCTTCAAGGCCGCAAATTCCCGGTCCTGCGCCGAATCGCGGTCGTGTTCGGGATGATCGGCCAGCGTGAAGCGTCGCCCGGCGTCGATCCCCCGCACACCACCCACGCCGAAGAAGCGTTTCGCGCGCGACTCCCATTCCTCGAGGCGGATCTTCGACAGATGTTCGCCGCGGTCCTGCCCCGCGTACGTGTATGCACCGGTGTATTCGTAGATTTCCATCTGGCCCGGCAGATCGCCCTGGCCGGCCTTCGTGGGCAACATCGTGCCGTTCGGATTGCCGGGCGTCGACGGCGATTTGTAATCGAACGTGCGCGTGGTGTGCTGCGCACTCTGCAAGGTGCGCGACGCGGCCCATTGCGTGAATCCGGTGGCTTCGCTCCCGGCTCCGGAGCGGTCGAACCGGACGACATTCGGCGACACTTCGTCGAGCGCGTGCAGGTCGTCGGTGATGACGAGCGTGTGCGCGCTGCCGTCCTCGGCATGCCGCCAGAACCCGAACAGCCCTTCGTCTTCCATCAGGCGATGCACGAAGTTCCAGTCGGTTTCGCTCTGGCGACAGTAGGACCGCGACGGCAGCGGCTTTGACAACGCAAACTGATAGCGCCCCTTGGCCTGTGGATGCGTATCGAATACGTCAGCCAATATCGCGTCGACCGGCTTGTCCTGCCAGTACCGCATGTCGCTGCGGAATTTGAGGAAGTGCATCCACGACGCAAAGGTAAGCTGGTAGCCCGACAGGCTGCCGTCCGTGCCGAGCCGGCGCGCCGTATGGACGTAGCCGTTGATCGGGAGATACGACCGGTCCACCTGCTGGATCCACAGCGTCATCGGCTGCGCGATCAGCGTCTTGAGCTCGACGTCGCTCGCGGTGGACACGAGATCGAGCGTCACGCTGAAGTCTCAGCCCAGTTCGGAACAGATCACGGCCCGGCGCGGCACCAGCGCGTTGTTCGGCAGCGACGGGATGTCTGTCTTCAGCAGGCGATCCTGCTGAATCAGGCCACCGCGAATCGCCTGCGCCAGTTCTGTCATGTTCATGCGTCACTCATCTTCTTGTTTGCCGCGGACCCGCCCGGGTCCGCGCTCTCAGGAACGAGCCCTTCTCTCACCGCACGACGGCGTCCGGGCACGCGTCACGCGCGCCGCCACCACATCGTCTTCACGACTGCTCGTCCGGCCTCACGCCCAGCAACTCACGAATATGCGACAGCGAGCCGTCGTCCTTCACGACGCTCTCGAGCCACTTGTGCAGCGGCATGTCGGCCCATTCGGCGGCCTTGTCCGCGAGATACGCGACCGGGCTGTGCGGCTCGGTCTGGCGGAAGTAACGGGCGACCGCGCGCAACTGGTCGACGGCCTGCGCACGGTTCTGGATGCCGGCGATCATCTGCGTCACCGGGGCGCGCGGAACGGGCTGCGGCTGCACGTGAGTCTCCTCCGTCTGGATCGGGTTGCCGAACACCGGCTCGATGCGCTCGGGCTGCGCCTGCGGTGCCGACGTATGCGGCGCGCTGCCCGTATAGCCCTGCTCGCGCGCAAAGCGCTCGGCGAGCCGGTACACGGTCTCGAACGCGTCGCGCGCCTGCCGGAAGCTCGGCGCCGAATCGCCCGCGCGCTCGACGAGCCGCTCCTCGAATGCATCGAGCGCAAATTCGAACGCCTTCAGGTTCGCGAGCAACGCGGTGTAGAACGCGATCGACGTCACGCGGCGCGACGAATCGATCTGCTCGATCGACGGCTTGCCGCGCGCGATTTCGTCCGCGTGTTCCGGGTCGCGCTTGATGGCCTGGGCAACGTGCTGCGCCACTTCCCAGTCGAGCGTGCTGAACGCGTTCGACGCGCCGTCCGTCATCGGCACCGCGCGCAGCAGCTCGGCCGTGCGGCCGGACAGCCACGCGACGTTGCCAAGCCGGTGCTCGGTGTCGTCGTCCTCGGGCAGCGGGTGCACGGTGTCCCAGAAGTCGCGGCACAGGCCCTCGAGCAGCGCATAGCCTTCGGTGAGGCCGGTAATGCCGTCTTCGAGCGCGAGCGCCTCGGTCAGCCACACGGCGAGCCGCAGATCCTTCGTGCGCGAGCGCAGCAGCTCGCCTGCATGGTCGACCACGAAGCCCCAGTCGGCCTCCTTGATCTCGGTCACCCACTCGCCCTGGTCGAGCGTCGGATCGTCGTAGCGCCGCGCATCCTGGATCGCGTCGAATTCGTTCGAAAACAGCAGGTCGTCGCCGCTGGGCGACGCATCGCTGATCGGCGTCAGCAGCTCGGGGAGATTGATCGGCATGGTTCGGTCAGTTCATCAAATGCTTGCGTTGCTCGGCCGCGCTCATTCGACGGTGTACGTGAATTCGCCGGCCTCGTCCGCGCGCACCGCGATGCGCGCGATGGCCTCGCCGTCGGCGATCCGGCCGAGCACGTGGCCCGCGATCTCCGGCAGCAGCGTGCCGTTCAGGATGTGGTCGACGTTGCGGGCGCCCGAATCGACTTCGGTGCAGCGTGCGAGCACCGCATCGACGAGCGACTCGTCCCATTCGAACGCGGCCTTGTGGTTCGTCTCGATCCGGCGGCGGATCCGCTCGAGCTTCAGCTCGATGATCTCGGCCAGCACGTCGTCGGAAATCGGGTAGTACGGCACGACCTTCATCCGCCCGAGGAACGCGGGCTTGAAGGTCTTGTACAGCTGCGGGCGCAGCGTCTCCGCGAGCGCGTCCGGATCGGGCAGCTCTTCGGCCGGCTTGTTCAGGCACGCCTGCATCACCGCGGCGGAACCGACGTTCGACGTCAGGATGATCAGCGTGTTGCGGAAGTCGATCTCGCGGCCTTCCGCATCGTCCATCGCGCCCTTGTCGAACACCTGGAAGAACATCTCCAGCACGTCCGGGTGCGCCTTCTCGACCTCGTCGAGCAGCACGACGGAATACGGGTTGCGGCGCACGGCCTCGGTCAGCACGCCGCCTTCGCCGTAGCCGACGTAGCCCGGCGGCGAGCCCTTCAGGCCCGACACGCTGTGCGCTTCCTGGTACTCGCTCATGTTGATCGTGACCATCTTGCGCTCGCCGCCGTACAGGATGTCGGCCAGCGCAAGCGCCGTCTCGGTCTTGCCGACGCCCGACGGCCCGACGAACATGAACACGCCGCGCGGCTTGTTCGGATCCTCGAGGCTCGCGGTCGCGGTGCGCACGCGCTGCGCGATCGCCTCCAGCGCATGGTCCTGGCCGATCACGCGCGCGGCGAGCAGCGGCTGCAGGTTCAGCACGGTGTCGATCTCGTCCTTCACCATCCGGCCGAGCGGAATGCCCGTCCACGCGGCGACGATCTCGGCCACCACGTGGCCGTCGACCTGCAGCGGCACCATCGGCTCGCCGCCCTGCAGCGCGTGCAGCGCCGCGACGCGTTCGGCGAGTTTGTCGCGGGTGGCCTGCACGTCGACCGGCTGGCCGTCTTCCGACGGGCCGCGTGCCTTGTCGAGCGCTTCGCGCAGTTCGGTGATCTCGGCGACGATCACGCGCTCGGCCTCATAGCGCGCTTCGTCCTTCGTCAGTTGTTCGAGCGCCGCGTCGCGCGCGCCGCGCAACTCGCCGAGCCGCTCGTCGTGCGACGCGCCGCCGGCCGCCTCGCGCTCCAGCGACGCGATCTCCGCGTCGATCCGCTCGATGCGCTTCTTCGTGTCGTCGATCGCCGCCGGCGTCGCGCTGTGTGCAAGCGCGACCTTCGCGCACGCGGTGTCGAGCACGCTGATCGCCTTGTCCGGCAGCTGGCGGCCGCTGATGTAGCGATGCGACAGGCGTACGGCCTCGGTGATCGCGTCATCGAGGATCCGCACGTTGAAGTGCTTCTCCATCAGGCCGGACATCCCGCGCAGCATCGCCGCCGCAAGCGGCTCGCTCGGCTCCTCGACCTTCACGACCTGGAAGCGCCGCGCGAGCGCCGCGTCCTTCTCGAAGTACTTCTTGTATTCGCTCCACGTCGTCGCGGCGATCGTGCGCAGCTCGCCGCGCGCGAGCGCCGGCTTCAGCAGGTTCGCCGCGTCGTTCTGGCCGGCCTGGCCGCCCGCGCCGATGATCGTGTGCGCCTCGTCGATGAACAGGATGATCGGATGCGCGCTCTTCTTCACCTCGTCGATCACGCTCTTCAGGCGGTTCTCGAACTCGCCCTTCACGCTCGCGCCGGCCTGCAGCAGCCCCATGTCGAGCACGTGCAGCGCGACGCCGCGCAGCGGCGGCGGCACGTCGTCGGCCGCGATGCGCAGCGCGAGGCCCTCGACGACCGCCGTTTTGCCGACGCCGGCCTCGCCGGTCATGATCGGGTTGTTCTGGCGGCGGCGCATCAGGATGTCGATCGCCTGGCGGATCTCGGCTTCGCGGCCGATCACCGGGTCGATCTTGCCGTCGCGTGCGCGCTGCGTGAGGTTGGTCGTATACGTGTCGAGCGCGGGCGTCTTCGACGGGCCGGCCGCGGGGGCGAAGCCGTCGGCGGCCGGCGCGACGTCGCTCCCCGCGTCGTCCGCCTGGCGCGGCTCGGCTTCGCTGGAACCGGCCATGATCTCGTCGAACTTGTGCTTCAGGTCCGTCACGTTCATTTCCGCGAACTGCGACGACATCCGTTGCGCGAACTGCGCGAGATCGGGTGCGGTCAACAGCGCGAGCAGCAAGTGCCCCGAACGGATGCGGCCGAGCTGCGAGTCGAGCGATGCGATCAGCCATGCCTGTTCGAACAGCGCGATCAGGTGCACGGAGAACACCGGCGTGCGCGTGTTGCCCGTCTTCAGGCGCGTCAGTTCGCGTTCGAGATCGGCGTGCAGCGCGTGCGGATCGACGCGGCTCGCGCGCAGTGCGAGCGGCAGGTCGCCCGTCGCTTCCTCGAGCAACGCGAGGAACAGGTGCTCCAGATCGACCTCGTAATGGCCGCGCGCCAGGCACGCGCTCGCCGCACGCTCGGTCGCGTGGCGGCAGAGCGGGTTCAGTTTCGTGATCAGGGTCTTCAGAGGCGTGCTCATGGCGTCGATCTCAGGTTCGATTGCGTGTTGTTGTCGTTCGGAATCAGTGAATCACGTGCAGTTCGTAGCGGGCGTCGGAGCGGTCCTCTATCGCGTCGCGCGTGCAGAGGAATGCGTCCCAGCCGAGCCGCGAGCCTGCGCCGAGCATGCTCGCGCCGACTTCGGTGCGCTTGAGCACGAGCTTCACTTCGTATTCGAGCGTGACGCCGGCGAGCAGCGTCAGCATCCGCTCCAGTGCGATGGCGTGCGCGCCGCCGGGCAGGAACGCCTCGTAGTCGCGCTTGGACAGCGGGCCGACGACGATCCGCGCGCGCATGTCGCGCTGCCACACGCGTTCGCCGACGAGCGCCGTCGCGCCGAGCACCGCGTTGACTTCGCCGAGCACGCTCAGTTGATCGGGCGGTACGTCGTACCACTTGCCGACGAACTGGTCGATCTTCACCGGCACGCGGAAATAGTCGGACAGCGTGCGCTGCAGGTAGGCGGCCGACATCGGGCGGTGCCGCGCGGCGAGCGCATAGCCGGCCACGGCCTCGTCGAGCACGCCGCCCACGCCGGCCGCCAGGCTGTCGCGCACCTCGTCGCTCGGCACGCCCGCGATCGCGAGCAGCAGCGGCAGATAGCGTTCGTCGCGGTCGAGCTCGTAGTGGAACGGCAGCCGGTACTTCTTCCACGCGGCATAGAACAGCGCGGTCGCGCGGTTCGAGAACACGTCGAAGAACGCGCGCGCCGCATGGTCGCGCTTCAGATGCTCGCGCGCGACGATCTGCTCGGTGTAATGCAGCGGCAGCGCACCCTGCCCGCCCAGCAGCCCGAAGAACGCGGGCGTCAGCTCGACGTGGCCGAGCTCGCCGGCCGCGAGCGCGGCGCCGCGCGCCTCGCCCGTCTCGAGGTGGGTGCCGTCGTCGTCGAACGAGCGCGCGCCTTCGATCTCGCTCGGCGGAAAGCCGAGCGACAGCGTGTTGCGGAATTCGATGCGCTGCGCGACCACGTCGCCCTGCCGCCACGCGCCGGGCGCATCCGACGCCTGTCGCGCGAACAGCCCTTCGAGCACGCGCACGGCCTGAAAGAACTCGAAGCGGTGCGGTTCGTCGAGCAGCGCGTCGACTACGCCAGGATCGATTCGCCGGTCCGGGGCTTGCATCGGATGATCTCCTCGCCGGTGCGCTTCGACACGACGACTAGTTGAACGAAACTGTTGAGGTGCACGTACAGCCCGAAGAAGCTGTCGAGCACACGCACGAACGAGGCCAGGCTCGCGCCCACGAAGTGTTCCTCGTCGATCGTCAGGCGGATCTCGATGCCGCGCACGAAGGTCGCGAACGGCTTGCCGGGCAACCACTGCACGGCGCCGCGCTGCTCGACGCCGGCGAGGCCGTCGATCTGGCGCATCGACACGGCGGTGCGCCGCAGGTCGTACAGCGTCAGCATTTCCTTCAGCGGCGCGAGGCCGTGCGCGACCAGCGACACGTGATTGAGCGCGAGGTGCGACACGAGCCGCCAGTGCGCGGCGCGACCGCGCTCGAAGCGCACGCTCTGCGTCGGGCGGCGCAGCAGTGAAATGCCGCTCGTCTGCGCACCGCCTTCCTGGAACAGGTCGCCGCCTTCGAGCCCGAACGCGAGCATCGCCGGCAGGTCTCGGTTCGTGCAGGTGAGGTCGAGGCTCAGCGTGTCGGTCTGCGGCGACGTCGGCTCGAAATCGATGTCGACGATCGAGATCTCGGTTTCGTAGCCGGGGCTCTTCTGCGCGACCCAGTCGTTGCGGCGCGCGAACCAGTAATGGCCGATCCGCGCCGATTCGCCGTGATGCAGCGAATAGAACGGCCGGAACTCGATCACCGACTCCTCGTGCGCCTGCTGCCTGACGAGCTTCACCGAATCGATCGAATACACCTCGTACGCGAACGCGCGCCGCGCCTCGGCGATCACCGGGTAGGACACCGCGCGGTGCGTGATGCGGATCGGCTCGCCGTGCTGGCGGAACAGGTTGACGATCGGCGTGCAGAACAGCCGGAAATGGCTCGCCGTCAGCAGTTCGAGCAGCCGCGCGACGTGCGAATCGCTGCGCACGTCCTGCAGCACGAGATGCAGCGTCGCGCGCTGGCAGCGGCCGCTCGCGCGCGCGATCGCCGCGAGGTCGAAGTCGACGAAATCGAACTTGTCGGGGAACGCGAAGTATTCGGTGAGCAGCCGGTACGCGGGATGCGATTTCGCCGGGTAGTCGATCAGCGCATCGTCCTCGTCGAAGCCGGCGTGCGCGATCGGCAGCTTGCGCAGCGCGGTCCAGCGGCCGTTGCGCTCGGGCTCGACATACGCGCCGAGCACGTTGACGAACAGGCAGTCGGTCAACGCGGCGACGAACGACTGCTCGCCGTGCAGGTGCGCGCGCAGCGTCGGCAGCTTCAGCGCGCCGAGATCGAGCTGCGCGGCGAGCGATTCGAACGTGATCGAGATCACGCCCGTCGCGTTCGACGGCAGCACCGTCGCGCTCGGCGCGAGCGCGACCGGCGTGTAGCGGGCTTCCGAGATGCGGATCGGCGCGAGCGTCACGTCATAGGCGGTGCGGAACCGGCATTGCACGCCGCGGATCGGGCGGCTCTTCAGCTCGGTGCCGCGATCGATCACGACCGGTTCGGTCTGCTGGCCGGGCGACGCCGGCGTGAACTGCGCGATCGAGCACGACGGGAACGGCCGCAGGTAGTGCGGATACAGCACTTCCAGCAGCGCTTCGGTGAATTCCGGGTAGTCGTCGTCGAGCTTCTTGTTGATGCGCGCGCCGAGCAGCGCGAACGACTCGATCATCCGCTCGACGTGCGGATCCTCGCAATGCTCGCCGGACAGCGCGAGCCGCGCCGCGATCTTCGGATAGCGTTCGGCGAAATCTCGCGAATAGCGCCGCAAAAACGATAATTCGCGCTCGTAATACGGCAGCAATTCTTCCATCGACGACCCCGAACCTCAATATTTCCTGCCGGACCCTGATCCACCACCGGGCGGTCCGGCCCGCTCGGCGGCTTGATTTACTGCATTCTTGCGGCGCGTGCGCGCGTGACCGAATACTGCAGCGTCGAGGGCTGCAGCATCGCGTCGAAACTCACCGGCTCCTCGGCCGGGTGCACGACGAGCAGCGCCTGGATCGCGAAATAAAGCGCGTTGGTGGCCTGCTCGTTCAGCTCGAACGTCACCTGCACCTGCTGCAGGCGCGGCTCGTGGCGCGCGATGGCCTGCTGGATCGATTTGCAGATGAACGCGCGATCGTAGTGACTCGCCAGGCTCAGCCCCGCGAAATCGTTCAGCCCGTAGGTCAGCACCGACTTCTGGCACTCCGGCAGCGTGGCAAGCTCGTTCTCGGTGTGCGCGATACGGGTATTGAGGATCGCCTCGACGTCGCGGGCGACCGTGCTCTTGAGCTCATCCAGCGACAATTGCCGCATCGCTGCCGAGGCCGGCAGGTGCGGTTCGTCGTCGAACAGCTTGTCGAGAAAACTGGGTTCGAATCGTTTCATCGGCCGGTATGTACAGCGAAAACGGCAACGGGACGCCGTGCGCCCCGTTGCCGCAACCGACCTTAGACCGCGTAGGTCTTGTCGTTCTTCGTCAGACTCCAGGCGCCTTGCGTGTTGCCGCCCTGGTTGCCGCCGATCTTCTGCTGGGTTTGCTTCCACTGCACAGCTGCGTACTTCAGCGAGAACGTCTCGAGCGGCAGACCTTCTTCGCGTACGCTCGGGGCGATGCTCGAGATGATCACGTACTTGAGCTTGACTTCCAGATACTGCACGCGCTTGCCTTCACCGTCAGCGCGCGAGAAATGGACCGTCACCTCGTCGAACGTGGTGCCGCCCGAAGCGTGTTGGTACAGCAGCGGGCTCGACGAATCGATTTCCTTCGTGAAGATCATGTCGCCGTGTTCGCAACGCGTCATCGTGTGACCGCCAGCGGTCGATGCGGTTGCCGAACGCGGCTGAACGATCGAGTGATCCCACGATTTCAGCTCGATCCAGCCCTGGTGGTCCTTGTCCGCGGATTCGCCCTTCACCGCGGGACTACCAAACTGCAAGTGCATATGTAACATGGCCCTTCGACTCCCCAAAGAGGTGGTTTTAACGTCCTACCCAGGCGGCCCGCCCGGGCGATTTACTCGCTTATGAATTTGCCGGTTTGGGCAGATCAGCGACAAGTCGCAGAGAAATCGAGAGTTCGTCGAGCTGAAAGTGCGGGCGCAGGAACGCGACCGAACGATACGAGCCCGGCTTGCCCGGAATCTCCGACACTTGTATGGATGCCTCGCGCAGCGGAAATTGCGCTTTCTGTTCCTGCGAGGCGTTGTCGTCGAGCAGGACGTACTGCGAAATCCACCGGTTGAGGAAAGTCTCCACGTTCTGCGCCGATGCGAAGCTGCCGATCTTGTCCCGCATCATCGCCTTCAGGTAGTGCGCGACGCGCGATACCGAGAAGATGTACTGAAGCTGGGCGGACAGGACGGCGTTCGCATTCGCGCTGTCGGTGCTGTATTTCTTGGGTTTCTGCACCGACTGCGCAGCGAAGAACGCGGCGTAATCTGAGTTCTTGCAATGGACGAGCGGGATGAAGCCGAGGTCGCTCAGCTCCTTCTCGCGGCGATCGGTGATCGCGATTTCGGTCGGGCACTTCAGCGCGACTTCACCGTCGTCGGTCTTGAACGTGTGGGTCGGCAGGTCCTCGACGAGGCCGCCGCCTTCGACGCCGCGGATCGCCGCGCACCAGCCGAAGTCGTCGAATGCGGCCGTCAGGCGCGCAGCGAACGCCCACGCGGCGTTGCACCACAGGTACTTGTCGTGGTCGGTGCCGTCGACGTCCTCGACGAAGTTGAAGTTCTCCGCGGTCTGGCCGTCCTTCGGATTGAACGGCAGGCGACCGAGGAAGCGCGGCAGCGTCAGGCCGACGTAGCGCGAATCTTCGGCGTCGCGGAACGACTTCCACTTCGCATATTCGACCGTATCGAACACCTTGCCGAGGTCGCGCGGCTTGCCGAGGTCGGAGAACGACTCGAGGCCGAGCAGCTCGGGCGATGCCGATGCGATGAACGGCGCATGCGCGGCCGCTGCAACGTGCGACATCTGCTCGATGAAGTACATGTCTTCCGGCTGGCGCGAGATCTCGTAATCGCCGATCAGCGCACCGAACGGCGAGCCGCCGAACGTGCCAAACTCTTCTTCGTAGACCTTCTTGAACAGCGCGCTCTGGTCGAACTCGCTCGCGCCCTTGAAATCGCGCACGAGGTCGCGTTTCGGTGCGTGCAGCGCCTTGATCTTGATCGTCTGGCCGGTGTTGCTTTCCTTGACCAGGTAATCCATCCCGCGCCACGTGCTTTCGAGGCGCTGGAATTCCGGCGCGTGCATCACTGCGGAAAGCTGCGTGGAAATCAGGCGGTCCAGTTCCGCGACGCGCGCGTCGATCGTGGCCGACAGGTTGTCCGACACGATCACCGTGCCGTCGAGCACCTGGTGCACGAGTTCGCCGATCAGGTCCTTCGCACGCGCATGCTCGGAATCGGATTTCGCGACCTTGCTCTTCTCGACGATGTCGTCGAGCAGCGAAGTCCCGGCGGCGTATTCCGCGCCGCTCGCTTGGGCCGCAGCCGTTTGCTGGTTCATCTCAACACTCCGTCGTCATTCGCCGTCTTTGTCGCTGCCCGTGCCCTTCGCGAGCTCCTGCAGCTGCTGCGTGTTCTTCAGCACCTCGGACAGCAGATCCTCGAGCTTGTCGTTGCCGGCGAGCTTGTTGCGCAGGTCGGCGAGCTTCGAGCGCGCCTCGAGCAGGCGGCGCAGCGGCTCGACCTGTTCGACGACTTCGTCCGGGCTGAAATCCGACAGCGAACGGAACTTCAGGTCGACCGCGAACTTGCCGCCTTCCGGGCTCAGGCGGTTTTCCACCTGGAACGCGGCACGCGGCTCGATCGCCTTCATCACGTCGTCGAAATTGTCGCGATCGATGTTGACGAATTTACGGTCGCGCAGCTTCGGCTGCTCGATTTCGGACTGGCCCGCCAGATCGCCGACGACCCCGACGACGAACGGCAGTTCCTTCACCTCGATCGCATCGCCCTTCTCGACCTCGTAGGTCAATTGGACGCGCGGCGGCCGTATTTTCTGCAAGCTTTTCTGAATGCTTTCTTTCTTGGCCATCTCGACGGCTCCCAGGTTAGTTGTGGTTATCGCGTCAGTTTTGCGGTCAGTTGCGCAGTGCGCCGAACGGGTCCGCGCCGCCCTTCTGCTGCGTGGCGGGCGGCGTCGGCGTGCTGGTCGCCGCTGCTTCGGCCGCCGGTGCAGCGCCGTTCTTCGCACGATGAACGGCACGGCGCGGCGGGCGCGGCTTCACGACCTTCGTTTCCGGCGGGAACAGCGCCGATTCGCCCAGCGTATCGCGCAGCTGCTTCGCGAGCGCCTGCGCATCCGACTTCGCGTCACCCGCGAGCGACGAATCCTGGCGCAGCTCGCCGAGCGACTGCGTCGCGATCCGCAGGCCGGCCACGGCCAGCACGCTCTTCGCCTGACGGTCGGTCGCGTCGCGCTGCAGCGCTTCCTGCGCGGCAACGATTGCCTGACCGTAGTGGTTCTGGGCGAACTGGATTTGCGCGATGCGCGACCACGGCTCTTCGCGCGTCGGATCCGACTTCGCGAGTTGCTGATACAGGCCGAGGGCCTTGTCCTGGTCCCCTGCCTTCGCAACTGCGTCCGCATCCGCCAGCGACTTGTTGAACACTTCGGCGGTCGGCGGTGCGGGAGGCTGGCTCGCACAACCGGCGATCACGCCGCAAGCCACCACTACCCCAGACAGTTTTGCGAAGAGACGGTCTTTCATCGTTATATCCACCGGCGCGTGAGTTTTAAATCGTTGAGAATCTGGTTCTTTTGCTTTGCAAGAAGCGCGCGGGTATAGTACCGATCAATTTTTCATAATTCAATCGTCGTGTGAAGAGTAATTCCTTTTAAAACCGGGCGCTACCCCCTCCAATGGCCTCTCGCAGCGGGCTCGCAGCGATTTTTCCGGCGGCCGGAATGGGCAAGTTTTACTGGTTTGGCGACGTGCCGCCCGGATGGCGGAAAAAATTTCCGGGCGCCTGCCATGACGCGGGCGTGCTTAATAGTTGAACGGTGCAATGTCGGGGATACGCAGCGAACGCGGAAATACCCGGCAGATTTGACAGGGATAAAAGGCAGCCCGCCGGATATACGATGAGATCGCTAATGATTCGCTACGCGCTGCCACTGGTTGCCTGCGCCCTTCTGGCCGGATGCGCGGCCGCCCCGCTGCTCGGCTCCGCCGCCAGCGCCGTGATGTCCGCGGCCGGCATCGGCAAGCCCGAGCTGCCCGACGCGCAGAAACCCCCGCGCAACCTCGGCATCACGCTCGCCGCGGCGCCGAACCTGAATGCCGCGACCGACAACAAGCCGCTCGCGCTCGTCGTGCGGCTCTATACGCTGAAGGACCCGACGTCGTTCCAGCAGGCGCCGTTCGACGCATTCACGGATCCGACCAAGGAAAAGGCCGCATTGGGCGCGGATCTGCTGAACGTGCGTGAAATCACGCTGATTCCGGGCCAGCGCTATACGGCGACCGAGAAGGTTTCGCGCGAGGCGCAGGCATTCGGCATCGTCGCGCTGTTCCGCGATCCCGCACTGCAACGATGGAAACTGACGTTCGACCCGGTGAAGTCGGAGAAATCCGGCATAATCATCGGCCTGCATAATTGCGCGATGACGGTCACCGACGGCACTGTCATCGCACCGCAACAGGGTGCGCCTTCACAACCGCTGAATTTGCTTTCTTCGGTCTCCTGCGGTTAAACAATGACGCACGAATGTCAATTAACAAGAGTTAACAATTGCCGATTTAATTCGGGCACGAACAAATCGATTACATCGCAACGCGACATTAACCGGATTTGACATGAGTTATTCGGCCAAGGTGCTGTGGGGGGAAGGGCTGTTCCTCCGGCCTCAACACTTTCAGCGGCAGGACGCGTACCACGAAGCGCGCCTGTTCGAATCGATCCAGGCGATCCAGCCGTACAACTGGGGCGTGCGCTCGGTGCGCATCGACCGCGACGCGCTCGGCAGCAACGTGCTGCGGGTGGCCGAGCTGGCGCTCGTGTTCCCGGACGGCGCGCTGTATGCCGCGCCGCAGGCCGACGACCTGCCGCCGCCGATCGCGCTGGACACGCTGCCTGACGGCATCAACGAATTCGTGTTCTATCTCGCGCTGCACCCGCTGCGCGAGAACGGCACCAACTACAGCGACGATCCGGCCGCCGGCTTCATGACGCGCTTCGTCAGCGAGCAGACGAGCGTCGGTGACAACTTCACCGACGCCGCCGAAGCCGACATCACGTTCCTGAAGACGCAGGTCAAGCTGATCGCGCACAGCGAACCGCGCGACCAGCTGCTGTCCGTTCCGCTCGTGCGCGTGCGCCGCACCGCGACGTCCGGTTTCGAGATCGACGACAGCTTCGTGCCGCCGTGCCTCGCGATCGACGCGTCGCCGATCCTCCACCAGCGGCTGCGCCAGCTCGTCGACGCGCTGCAGGCGAAGGTGAACGCGCTGTATGGCTTCCACCGTGAGCCGTCGAAGAACATCATCGAATTCCGCTCGGGCGACATCGCGTCGTTCTGGCTGCTGCACACCGCGAACGCCGCGTTCGCGACGCTCGCGCACCTGCACCAGCATTCGGCGCTGCACCCCGAGCGGCTGTTCCAGGAACTGCTGCGCCTCGCGGGCCAGCTGATGACGTTCTCGAAGGGCTACACGCTCGCCGACCTGCCGGTGTACCGCCACGATGATCCGGGCCCGAGCTTTGCGCGTCTCGACCTGATGCTGCGCGAGCTGCTCGACACCGTGATCTCGACGCGCTACTTCGCGATCACGCTCGACGAGGTGCGCCCGTCGTTCCACCTCGGCCGCCTCGATTCGGGCAAGATCGACGACAAGACCGAGTTCTACCTGGCGGTGTCCGCGGACATGCCGAGCGTCGAGCTCGTCGATGCAGTGCCGGCCCGTTTCAAGGTCGGCGCGCCCGACGACGTCGACAAGCTCGTGCTGTCGGCCATGCCCGGCGTGCGGCTCTCGTACACGCCGCAGGTGCCGCCCGCGATTCCGGTGCGCCCCGGCGCGTGCTACTTCGCGCTCGATTCGCGTAGCCCGCTGTACGAGCGCATGCTGCAGGCCCAGTCCGCGATGATCTACGCGCCGACTGGCATCAATGACCTGAAATTCGAACTGATCGCGGTCACATCATGAGCTACGCGCCTTCCCTGTTCGGCGGCAACGCGCCGGCACCGCTGCACACCCCGGCGTCGACGGACGCCTCGTTCCAGGCCCGCTCGCTGCTCGACCTGCTGTACGACGGGTTCTTCATGCTGTTCCTGCTCAAGAACGGGCGGGAGCCGGAGAGCGCGGGCGAGTTCAGCACGCGGATCCAGGAATTCCTGTCGGATTTCGAGCGCGGCGCGAAGAAGCTGAATATCGCCGCTGAAGACGTGTACGGCGCGAAATTCGCGTTCTGCGCGGCGATCGACGAGATGGTACTGTCGTCGCAGTTCAAGATCCGCACGGAGTGGGAACGCCGGCCGCTGCAGCTCGTGCTGTTCGGCGAGCAGCTCGCGGGCGAGAAGTTCTTCCAGTATCTCGAGGATTGTCGCGCGCAGGGTGCGGCGCGGCTGCAGTCGCTCGAGGTGTTTCATATGTGCCTGCTGCTCGGGTTCCAGGGGAAGTATCTGCTCGAGGGGCCGGAGAAGCTGGCTTACCTCACTGCGCGGCTGGGCGACGAGATTGCGCATATGAAGGGCAAGCGGGCGCCGTTTGCGCCGCATTGGCCGTTGCCGGATCAGATCGCGCATCGACTCAAGCGTGAGGTGCCGGTTTGGGCGATCGGGGCGGTTTTTGCGCTGGTTGCGCTGCTTGGGTATCTCGGGCTCAACACGTATCTGAAGGACAAGACGCTGCAGGCGCTAGCGCCCTACTCCCAAGTCATCAAGGTCGGGCCGGAGTCGGCTAATTTGACGATTTCGTTGCCTTGAGGGGTGGGCTTCGCTCCGGCGCTGATGCTTCATGAAAAAAGGACCGCTTGGCGGTCCTTTTTTGTTTGCGACGTGCTCGCGGCGTGACGTCAGAACAGGATGAACGCGTCGTTGTCGACATAGAATACGAACGCGTCGAATAACTGCGCCGCGCTCGGTTCGTCGATCTGGTCGTGCGCGTTGATCACGATGTCCTCGATCGTCGCGCTGTCCAAGGTGATCTGCCAGCCGGGTTGATTCGCGACGGCAGGTACAGCGTCGTCCTCCGCATCCTCGGCGTCTTCGGCGAACACGCCTTCGGTATCGAGCGACCACGGCATGGGTGGCAAGTAGAGCCAACCGGCGAAGTCGCCCGGGCGTTCGAGGATGTGTTTCAGAGATGCTTCAGTCACGGAAGTAGTCAACATGGGTAGTGCGGTTATAGCTGAGGCAAATGCGTCGGGGCGTGGATCGAGGTGGCGAATTGCCCACTTCTCCGCCTCCGATTACGTAACGGCGCACGCGCGTGGTTACTACCGCACTCGTGCAGCGAGCCGTGATTATGCCAATTTAGTACCCGTGAGATCCGCCAGCCGTTGTTGCCGGTCAAGTCGCTCGCGGTCGGATTCCTCGTTTGACGAAGCCAGTGGCACGGGTAATGGGACGGACCGAATGCGCGTAACGAAGCGACCTTATATCGGCTCCCCGAAGTACACGAAGTCAAAAGCTTCAATCCAGCGTGCGAACTCGTCCGGCGCCACGGCACGCCAATGCCGCGCGGAATCGATGCGCCTGTCGGATGCAAACATGACTACGCCTCCCGCCGAGGCAGAGTGAATAGTCAACACGATTAGACCGCCTCCATCCGCCGCAAATGCGGCGCGTCGACAGGCTCCGGGATCCTCGATATCGTCGAAAAACGCGACGCCGGATGGGGTCAGGTCTACTTCCCGACAGCGGACGTACCCCCAGTCAGCGATCCTGACCGGATGTGCCTGAAACGCGGCGTTGAGAGAGGAATAGTGGACCGTCGCCAATGTCGAAATCAGGATTGGTATCGGATCGTTTCGTAGATCTTGGCCGTGCCTTGCTTCGCGGCGATTTCGTTTGTGGCCAATCCGTGACGAAAGGACTACACAGATTGACCTTAACCCGCCGAGTGCGCCATTCGTATTTTCATGGCTAGAATCAGGCCAATCAGCATAGGCCCACAGACCCAATTTACCGAGTCACGCAGAAGCTGCGTCGTTCAGAAACAGCAAGGCCCGCTCGCGTGGCGCCTCGTTGCCATCCAGGAAGGCCAGGTGTCGTCACGAAGGCTGCAAAGCTGTCGTCAATCGCCGGCGTTCGGCCGGTCTAATGCGACCAAAGAACTACAACAGGCTCTCCGGCGTCACCAATCGCTCCGTAGCCGAAACAGTAGTAATCCGCCCGCGCAGAGTGCAGCCCCCGTTCGCCTCCTTCACGCTTCCCTTTTATCGTCCGGCACCCACCAGTTCAGCGGTGTGATCCCGTCGTCGGCATAGACGTTTCCGAAATACCAACTGACATGTTTGCACCGATCCGACACCTCGTTAAAGAAGCGTTCAATCGCTGGAAATCCAACACGAACAGGCACTGAAAAACACATATTTTTAGCGGTCTCGCCGTCGACGCTTCCTAGTAGCGCCGAATGGAAAGCTTCGTCGATTTTCCTGCGCTCGTCACTAGACAAATCGCTTTCAGCGAATATCTGCACGCACACGTTCCCCCCCCGGCGAACTATCTCTACCGGCACCAAAGGCGAGGCAATCTTGATAATGTCGCCTTTTGCAACGTGCAATGCCAAACCAGGCGACGCGAGAAGTTCGTAGATGTTCTCATCGAGTTTGCGAGCAGGCAGCTCTTCGCGAACTACTTCACCGTTCGAGGCCAGTCCTGCAAATATTTCTATCAGATCCATATTCATTTATCGCCCATAGGGCGCTCCACAACTACCTCTTTCGGCACACGACATTCCCAGCGATGGCGCGCCTCGATTACCAGCACTGAGATTGCAAGCTGCACCTTCAAGGGCTGTATTCTCCGGTGATAAATTTCCGCCCTTGGAAACAGGCACATTCTTGTGACCAACGTGCATGTCGGCAGGATTCGTTGACGTATGGCCGCACCTCCAGCAGCGGTACAATCCATTCGCATTCTTGTTGGCTTCCTCAATTAGCGCTTGCCGACAATCAGAGATGCCAACCCGCGATCCGGCAGTCGGTCCACCAACGCTTGCTGCAAGTTCTGCCGGAGTTGCACCTGCGCCATCGGCGCGAGCAACGGGAGACCGCGGCTTTGGAGCTAATCCGAATGGATCGACCCATTGTACGGGGTTGCTTGCGTATTGATAGACGTTGATCCCGCCCGCCAGCCCGATGGGGTCTTTCGATACGAACCGTCCGCTAATCGGATCATAGTACCGATGCCGGTTATAGTGCAGCCCCGTCTCATCATCAACCTGCTGCCCCTGAAACCGCAACGGATTCCTCGGCACGATCCCCGCCGCCTTCGACGCCCGCGCAATCACCTCCCGCGCTTCACCCCACGCCTTGTACGACGCCTCCCACACCACGTCGCCTTCGTCATCCGTCAGCAGCTGCGGTGTGCCGATCTGGTCGCAGTGGTAATAGAACGCGTGCGCCTCACCAACCCGTTCCGGCAACCGTTGCAGCGGATCGTCCTCCGGTACATAGCGATCGGTCGCACTGCGTGACGGCGTCTCGAACCCATCTACCCGTGCACTCGCGTACTGCACCATCGGCACGAACGAGCCCGCTTCATAAACGTAATGCGTGCTGCCCTGCTCCGCACTCTCATACGCCAGCGTATCCCCATCCCACCCGAACACCGTGCGCTCGCCGTTCACCTCTTTCGCGATGCGACGGCCCAGTGCATCGTAGTAGTACCGCGACTCGCTCCTGCGAGCGACCTCGTCAACTGTCGCCGCAGTCAGCCGGTTGAACGCGTTCCACTCGTAACGCTGCTCACCCGCCGGCGATCTGCGGTGAACGAGATTGCCTCGCGCGTCGTACGCGAAATGTTCCCCCGCATATTGCTTCAGCAAGTTGCCCAGCACCTTGGGCACTTCCGCAGGCAACGTACTCTCCGCAGCACGCACCGGACTCGGCCGGCTCTCCGTGCGAGGTGCTTCAACACGTGCCGGGTCGATGATATTGCTGGCCGGATCGAACGCGAATCGTTCCGTGCCCGCCGGTCCGATCGACTCCAGCAACCGCCCGACCGGATCGTAACGATAGTCCGTCAATCCTCTGCGATTGTCTTCAATCTGCACGAGTTGGCCCGCCGCGTCGTAACGATACCGGCGCTCTGCCAGCGGCGCGGGTGCATTCGCACGCTGTACCGTACGCTGCGCCAACCGCCCTGCGCGATCGTATGCCGTGCGTTGATCGATCTTGCTCGGCAGGGTACGCAATGTCTCGCGATGCAGATCGTCCCGCTCGATCTGAACGAGTTCCTTGCCGTCCAGCATCAGCCCGTGGACGTGTCCCGAGCCATACGTGAGCCAGTCGACAGCATGGCCGTCCGGCCTGACCGTTCTGATTCGGTTACCGATTTCGTCGTACTGGTGATGCCACACGAAGCTCCGGCTCGCGCCGAACAGGTCGTAAGCGTGATGCTCGCGCACCAGATTGCCGACGGGGTCAAAGAACCGTTGAACGCGGCTATATCGATTGCTGGCCTCGATCAATCGTCCCAACGGATCGTAGGCGAAACGCTCCGCCTCTTCGCCGACCGAACGGCCATCAAGCCGTCCACCGCGATCGTGGGACATCGTCATGACTTGTCCCGCCTCGTCGACCGACTCGAGACGGCTGCTCGCCTCGTCATACGAATAGCGCGTGGCCTTCCCGTCGAAATCGATCTCCTCGATCAATCGGCCTGTCGCGTCATAGCGGAACGTGTAATTCGCACGATTTTGGTCGGTCAGCGCAACGACCCGCCCGAGCCGGTCATAGCGATACGACAGCGATTGCCCCAATGCATCGGTGCGGATATTGATGCGCCCGCTCGCGTCGTAGCCGTAACGCGTGTTGCGGTTCAGCGGATCGATATGGGTCAGCAGACGCCCTTCCGCGTCGTAGCTCAGTTGCTCGCGCCCCGCGGGTGACACGACTTCGACCAACTGGCCATTCGCACCGTAACGGTACGCGGTCACTCCGCCCGCTGCGTCCTTCGCTTCCGACAGGCGCCCGTGGGCGTCATACGCCCACTGCGACGTCTTGCCCGAACAATCGGTATAGCTGGTCAAGTGGCCGACGTCGTCGTACTTCAGGGTTTTCGCGCCACCCTTCGCATCCTTGATCCGGGTAAGCAGCCCTCGCCCGTCGTACGCATACTCGGTCTTGTGGCCGAGCGGGTCGACCTCCGCAACCATGTTCCCCGCATCGTCATATTCCCGCAGCCACGGGTGCCCAAGCGGATCGGTCACGCGGACGAGCTGGTCCTTCTGGTCATACGCCATCTCGACCACGCTGCCGTCAGTACGTTGATGGCGTACGAAGTTGCCGCGCACATCGTATTCCATGTGCTCGACGGTACCGTCACGATGGATGTACTGAACGAGTTTGTCGTTCGCGTCCCGGTACATCCACTCTTCGCTACCGTCCGGATGAATCACACGGAACGAATAGCCCTTGCTGTCGTAGTAGTGGTGCGTGACATTGCCGAGCGCGTCGGTCACGCTGACCATCCGGAAATCCGGATGCCACGCGAGACGCACCTCATCGCTGCCGTCATCGGCGTATTCGCGGAAGCACTTTGCCTTCGGCCCATCGCCGTTCCACTCGAGATTCACACCTCGGCCGGTACGATCGGTATATCGCGTCACGAGGTGGTGTCGATAACGGTATTCGCGGCGATTACCGTAGCGGTCCGTCGCCCCGATCAGGTCGTTCTGGTCGTCGTACTCGTAGTTCGCAAGCGTGCCGACGTATTCGCCTTGTGCGTCATGATGCGTGACGCCAACGATCCGCCCCCGTGCGTCGTGTCGGAACGCAACCTGTGCGTGCGATGCAATCAGGCGATGCAATCGTCCTTCGGCGTCGTAGTCGAGCGTCAACTGATTGCCGGCGCGGTCCTTGACGAATGCGAGACGGAACACGTTGCCTTGCCGCTCGTACGCTTCAAGCAGCGTATGGTCTTGCGTCACCGTCAACCACTGCTCGTCCAGCCGCAGTAACGTTTGCCCCTCGGAAAGATCATCGTGCGCACTTCCGACGCCGAGCAACGGGTACTCGATACTTCGTCCGGTGGCATCGTGATAGACGAGTTTTTCTGCGGCAATATCGAAACGAGTCGTATAGGGCGTAATCCAGCGTGCGCCCAATTCGCCGTGCTCGTCGTTCGCGTCGAAGAACGATCGATAGGTGCGCAGCCAGACAATAGGCAACGGCCCGTCGATCGTGAAATCCTCGTGATTGATCTGCTCGTCGCCGAGCGCGAATCCGATTGAACGCGGGGTGGCGACAGGCGGCGTCTTCACCGGGGTACGTGTCAGGCAACAGTTCGGCCCCGGATGATGCGCTTCAGTGGTCTGTTGAAGCGCTTCGACGCGATGCTCCGCCCGCTTTTCCTCGACCTTCGTCGTCTTGTGTTCCTGAACCCCCGTGGCGTGCGGCTTCGGATTGCGCTTGCGCCAGCTCCGCATGCCGTCTTCACCGATCGTGATGATCCACCCGATCTTGCCCGCATCGTTCCCATCGAGCTCGCGAATGCACTTCTGGACCGTCGGAATCCGCTTGTAGATATCGTCAGCGAAGAGCTGCAGCTTCTTCGTCGAATTCGAGTCGATCAAATCAGCAGCCGAGGTCACCGTGTTGATAACGACCTTCCCCTCGACCTTCCGAATGTCCGAGAAGAATCCACCGATATTGTCGAGGACCTTCCTGCCGTCATACGCGACGATAGCCGCCCCGACACCCTTCAGATGCGACCCGGCCGACTTCACGTTGTGCCCGACTTCGTACTTCTTCCCCGCCGCGTGTGCGAACACGTCGGCGATCGCCTTCATCAGATCGCCGATGAATTTGGCGCAGTGGTCGAGCAGTTCCTTCAGCCCGTCACGTATCACCTTCAGGAATTTCTCGATCTCGCCCGCGTAACGCTCCTGCACGTTCGCCACCATCGCCGAGATGATCGAATCGCGCAGCGCCAGCATGGCAGCCTCCCCTGCTGCCTTGCCGCTCTCGACGACCTTCTGTCGAATCAGCTTCAGCACCGGGCGCGCGCCAAGCCGAAGCTCGGCCGTAGCCGGCGGCAGCGGCACGACCCCGATCAGGTCGAGACCGAGGTTGACCCAGTCGAACATGTCGATCGGTTTGTCGCCATGCTCGATCATCGCCTTGATATCGAGCACCGCATCGACTGCCGCAAAGATGTTGGCCAGGACCGGCACGTTCTCCGCGACTGTCTTCAGCCGGCCGACGTTGACGACGCCGCCGCTGACCTTGATCAGCCACTTGTCGAATGAATCGATGCCGGCCTGTACGTCGGCCTCCGTGATCTTCATGATCGGAGACACGAACACATCAGTAGGTTTGGGTTGAAGGACGCCCGCAGCGGTCATGATTTTTCTGTTCTCGAATAGGTGAAAGGGGCGACGCTCAGCTCATTTTCAGCACGGCTGCGGCGCTACGCGCCGTCTGCGCGAGACCGCTGACCTGCTGGGCGGCGGCACTCAACTGGCCCGCTTGCGACAGCGCCGCCTGCGCGCCCGCCGGCAGCATATTGGTCGCAGCCTGCTGTGCGATACCGAGGCCCTGGCCTGCCACCGCCTTCGCCAACGCGGCTCCGCCCTGCGACGCCGAGCTCGCCAATCCCGCGACCGTTTTCGCCGCCCCCAGTGCATTCGACGCACCCGCCGGCAACATGCCGCCTACCGCCTGCTGCGCCATGCCCAAGCCTTGACCAACGGCGGCCTTCGCCAGCGCCGCGCCACCCTGCGTCGCCGCACCGGCCAGGCCCGTCAGCGCGCCGGCGGCACTGCCAGCCACCGGCAGAAACGAGCCGAGCTGCGCCTGCGCGGTTTCCGCGGCGCCTGCCGCCGGCGCCGGATTGGCCGGCCACGGCGCCACGTCGAAACGGCTCGACTGCTGATCCTGCGAGCGCGGATCCTCCCCGAACTTGACCTGCACCGCCCCCGGTGGCAGGCCGCTCACGATCATGTGCCCGTTGTTGTCGAGCGCTCCTTTCTTCAATAGCCCGCCATTCGCATCGAACACCGAGAACAAGCCGCCCTTCACCGGTTGGCCGTTCCCGTACGTATGCAACAACTCCAACTGCCCCGGCTGATCCGGCCGCGGGCTCGGCAACGGATATCCCATGCTCGCCGGCCCCGCGAACGTATGCGACGCCCCCTTCACATCCACCGCGCCCGGCGTATGAATCTCGATGTTCCCGCCTTGAATGCGGATATACCCGCCGCCGCTCGTCAGCAGGATCCCCTGATCAGCCGCGATCTCGATCCGGTCCGTCGCCGACACCACCTTCACCGCCTTCTGCGCGGTCACCTCGATGTTGTCCGACTGCGCCTGGATCTCCACCTTGCCCTTGCCCGCGAACAGCTTCATCCCAGCGTTCTGCACGAACAGGCTCAGCTTCTGCCCGATGCTCCCGATCAGCGACTTGCCCGCCGCAACGTGCACGCTCTGCCCGCTCGCCACGTTCACGTGATCGTTCGCGACCATGTGCAGCGACTGCTGCGTCGACATCCCGATCCCCGATGGGCTGCCGAACAGCATCACCGGCTCCTTGAACGCGTTCGCGTTACCCGTGCCGCCGCCTGCCGTGCGCCCGCCGGACGCGCTGCCCGATGCACTGTCCTGCGTCGCATCCGTGAACGCGCGCATCGTGTCCTGCGCGTCCTTCATGCTTTCCGCCTGATGCTGCTCGCTCAGGTCCGACATCGCCTCGACGAGGCTCTCGCCCGTCACGAGCTGCTGCTGCGCTTCCTTCACGTCGAGCGGCTGGCTGTTCGCCGCCTTCGGGTGCGTCGTCACGTACAGGCCCTGGCTCGCCCGCACCGCGCCGTACGCATCCGAGCGCAGGTCGAACCCGCTGCCAAGATACGACCCGCGCGAATTGCCGTTCTGGTCGATGATGTAGCCCAGATGCAGCAGGCTGTTCGCGCTGCTGCTCATCAGCTGCACGCGGTTCTGCCCGGTCGCGTCGTCCATCACGAGCTGGTTGTAGCCGCCGCCCGAATACTCCTTCGAGCGATACCCGGACAGGATCCCGTCGGTATGCCATTGCGGCTGGTTCGCACCGTTGTACACGCGCCCGACCGCGAGCGGCCGGTCGCAGTCGCCGCCGACGTAGTCGATCAGCACTTCCTCGCCGATGCGCGGCACATGCACGCCGCCGTAGCCGCCGCCCGTATCCGACTGCACGACGCGCACCCAGCACGACGCGTTCTCGTTACCCGGATTCAACCGGTCCCACACGAACTGCACGCGGATCCGGTTCAACTCGTCGGTATAGACCTCCTCGCCCTGCGGCCCGACGACGATCGCCGTCTCGAGGTGCATCTCCGGCTTGTGATGCTCGAACGGGCTGCGATACGGCACGCTCACGCGCTGCGCTTCGACTTCGACGAGATAGAACCCGGCCGATCCGTCGTCGTGCTGCACGCGAAACGCGGGATCGGTACCGTAGTTGTCCTGTGCCTGCGTCAACGCTTCGCGCAGGCTGTACGGAAAGTCCGCGCTGTCGCTTGCGACGGGCAGATTGTTCTCGATCCACCACGCCACCTCGATCGCGGCGAATTCACGCTGATCGGCGGGATCGCGATCGTGCTCGGGATGGTCGGCCAGCGTGAAGCGCCGGCCGGCATCCATCGCGCGCACCCCGCCCGCGGCATGGAAACGCTTCGCCCGCGACTCCCACTCCTCCATCTTGACCTTCGTCAGATGGTCGCCGCGCGTCTGGTCGAGATACGTGTAGGCGCCCGTGTACTCGTAGACTTCGAGTTGATCCGGCAACTCGCCCTGGCCGCCCATCGTCGGCAGCGACGTGCCTTTCGGGTTCGACGGCTGCGACGGATTCTTGTAGTCGAACGTGCGCGTCGTGCGCGTCACGCTCTGCAGCGTGCGCGTACCCGACCATTGCGTGAACGCGTCAGGTTCGCTGGCCGCGTCGCCGCGATAGAAACGCACAGTTTCCGGCGACAGAGGCGCGAACGCCTGCAGGTTGTCGGTGATCACGAGCGTATGCGACTTGCCGTCGTCGGCCTGCTGCCACGCGCAGTAGAGCCCCTCGTTCTCCATCAGCCGATGCACGAAATGCCAGTCGGTGTCGTGCTGGCGCGTGTAGGAGCGGTTCGGCAGCGGCTTCGACAGCGCAAACCGGAAATGGCCCTGCGCCTGCGGATGCTGGTTCAGCACGTCGCTGATGATCTGGTCGACGGTCGTGTCGTTCCAGAGCCGCTGATCGCGACGGAACTTCAGGAAGTGGGTGAAATCGGCAAACGTGAGCTGATAGGTCGTGAGCCCACCGTCGGCACCGAGCCGGCGCGCGGTGTGCACGTACCCGTTGATCGGCCGGTAACGAAGATCGCCTTGCTGGATCCACAACGTGACGGGCTGTGCGATCAGCTTTTTAAGTTCCACATCGCTGTCGGTCGACAGCACGTCGAGCGTGAACTCGTACGCGCGCCCGATACGTGAGCGACCGACTGCCCGCTGCACGGTCAGGACGTTGGGCCCCAATGGCGTATCGAACTTCAGCAACCGGTCCTGCTGAAGCAATCCGCCGCGTAGGGCGGCGATTGAATTCTGCATGTTCATGAACGGCCTTTTTTATTTTGACGCGCCCTCGGATGGCGCGAGCATTCGATTTTGCTCGCGCGATTTTACAGACAAAACTTCGCACGCCCTCAAATCCGACCTGATTTAAACGAGCGGAATCCGATCAGCCCGCGTACCACGCAGGTGGGCGGCAACCACGCCCGCCGTCCGGCACATCGATGAAATCGATTTCAATCAGGGCCAATTCCGGTTTCGGTGCGGCCCGGTTGCGAGTAGTGTCTACGTGCCCGTATTGCGGCCCGCCGCGCCCACCCGGCGCCCGGCGTTCCCCCCAACACCACGCTGTCCACTGGAGATCTGCGATGAAACGTTCGAAGTTCCTGCTGTCGGGCCTGCTGCTCGCATCAGCCCTCGGCTTCACGGCCGTCGCCGCGCACGCGGAAGACCTGCTCGACTCGGTGAAGAAAGCCGGCGTGCTGCGCGTCGGCCTCGAAGGCACGTATCCGCCGTTCAACTCGCGCGGCACGTCAGGCCAGCTCGAGGGTTTCGACGTCGACGTCGCGAACGCGGTCGCCGGCAAGCTCGGCGTGAAGACGCAGTTCATCCCGACCGAATGGAGCGGCATCATCGCCGGCCTGCAGGCCGGCAAGTTCGACGTGATCGTCAACCAGGTCACGATCACGCCGCAGCGCAAGGAAGCACTCGACTTCAGCCAGCCGTACACGTATTCGGCCGCGCAGCTGATCCAGCGCAAGGACGACTCGCGCAACTTCAAGTCGCTCGACGACTTCAAGGGCAAGAAGCTCGGCGTGACGCTCGGCACCAACTACGACCAGATGGCGCGCACCGTGCCCGGTATCGAGGTGCAGACGTATCCGGGCGCGCCGGAGAAGCTGCGCGACCTCGCCGCGGGCCGGATCGAGGCGACGCTCGACGACCGCCTGATGCTGCCGTACATGATCAAGACGTCGAACCTGCCGCTGCGCGCGGGCGCGGTGCTGAACGGCGGCAAGCAGGAAATGGCGATCCCGTTCCGCAAGGGCAATCCGAAGTTCGAGAAAGCGATCAACGACGCGCTCGATTCGCTTCACAAGGACGGCACGCTGAAGAAGATCTCGATGCACTGGTTCGGCAGCGACGTGACCGTGCCGGTCGCGCAGTAAGCGGCGCGGCGCTTCAACGCGTCACGTCCTTCGTTCCGACGAAGGCGTGACGCTGCCCCTCAAGCCGCTTCGTCGAAGCGCGCCAGCAGCATCTGTCCGATCGGTGTCAGCGCCGGGCGCGCGGCCACGGCATTCATGCGTACCTGCGTATCGTCGACCAGCCGCTTCTCGACCAGCACGGCAAAAGCCGGATTCGACGGATCGACGCTGTCCGGCGCACGCGCGACGCGCAGCAGCATCGAGAATTCATGCGGACTCAGCATGGTCCCTGTCTCCTGATCGTCCGCGGTCCGGTTCGAACCGTCGCCGATCGTATTTTCGAATGAAATGGCGCGACGCATGACCGCTGCGCCGCCGGGCGCGAGATCCCGGTCGGCTCCCACCTGCGACTTGGGCACGTCGTCGCGAACGGGTTGCGCACGTTCCCAGTCCGGCGGTGCCGCCGCGACGGGAACGTGCAACGTTATGGGCGCCCCATGACGCGACCGTGACAGGAAACGGGGTGCAAATCGGGGCCCGTCACACGCCGCTTCGGTTCGATGCCGCCCCCGATTGACGAAGACGGGCCGTAGCGCCTGTCAGGCCGTCAGGTGTCCGCTCGCGGGCCGTTTCGCACCCTTCATCGCGGATCGACCGAATACGGGAAACTCCCATGCTCCGATCCGTTCGCATGGCGCATGCAGCGCACGACCACGTTCACCGCGCGCCCAAGCGTCATCCCGACGAGCACGCCCCATACCGCGAACGACACCATCACGAAACCGCCCGTCGCCGCCCACGGTGCATGCACGGCGACCGCGTAATGGATGCCGGTTTCGGCGACGAACGTCAGCATCAGCGTGACGAGCAGGCTCGCGTCGCCGGGCAGGCGCACGCGCAGGCCCGACGAGGCCCGGCGGTACTTGAGCCGCCACCGGCTCGCGTGCAGCCAGCCCAGCGCCGCGCCGCCCAGGACGGCTGCCAGCGCGATCGCATTCGCGTCGACACCCGCATGCGGAAAAAGTCCGTTCAGGCTGGCGATGCCGAGCACCCCGAATGCGACCGGCGAGATCAACGGTCGGACGGCCGGCACCTCGCGCGGGAAACAGCGCTTGATGCCGATATAGAGCAGCACGCAGAACATCACGTACACGTAAGGCTTCAGGTGAAGGAGCGCGGACATGGTCGGAGTCGCCAGATCGGAATGGACACGGCAACACCGTACCGCCCGATCGCGGCAGGCGGCGGGGCTTGCGACGGGCGGCCGGAATTCGCGGACGAGTGGCGCGTCGCGACGATGATCGTTCGCCTGATCGGGCAGACCGATGCGCCCACGAATCCGGAGGCCGGCAACTTCCGAACCGAAAAGTCGGCCTTTGACGAGCCGGCCGACGCTTCATGCTCGACGCGAAACCGGCCGCGCCCAGTGTCCTTCGGCAACCCCTTCCACTACACTCGTGACGGAAACCGGCCAACCGTCGGCAGCGGAAGCGCTTCGTCGAGGCCGCGCGCCGTTCGTCGCAATGCGTGCGCAGTCGGGCCGTCCGGCAGTAAGGTCCGACCATCAGCGCATCGCGCGCCATCCTCACCCGACACCATGCGAGCCACGTCCGACCCTTCGCCGATTCCGCAGCCACCCGCCGGCGCCGAGCCGCGATTGCTGCGCGATCCGGCCGCACTGCTCGCGTTCGCGTGCTTCAACTCGGTCGTCGGCCTGGGTTTCTGGGCGCTCCATTTCCAGGAGCCGCTGTTGCCCGACCTTGTCGTCGCGAACGCGATCGGTTTCTCCGCGCTGCTGCTCAGTCACGCCGCCGACTGGCTCCTGCCGCGCAAGCCGGGGCTCGCGATCAAGGCCATCGTGATCGCACCGGCCAGCGTGCTCATCGGTTTCGAGATCACGGCAGCGCTCACCAGCGGAAACGTGCCGCACGTGTTCGGGCGCGCGCGCATCGGCACGTGGGACAACTACGGGCCGTCGTTTCTCATCTCGGCGATTCTGTTCGTGTGCGTGTCGCTGTTCCTGCAGTCGATGCGCATGCGCGCGACGCTCGAGACCGAGCGCCGCGAAGCCGCCGAAGCCCGCCAGGCCGAGACGGCGGCGCGCCTGGCGCTGCTGCAGGCGCAGATCGAACCGCACTTCCTGTTCAATACGCTCGCGAACGTGCAGAGCCTGATCGAGCGCGATCCGGCGCGCGCGTCGACGATGCTCGACAGCCTGAACCGCTACCTGCGTGCGAGCCTGCGACGCACGCGCGATGCGACGTCGACGCTCGGCGAGGAGATCGAGCTCGTCGACGCGTTGCTGAAGATCGCGTCGATCCGGCTCGGCGACCGGCTTTCATATGCGATCGACGTGCCGGCGGATCTGCATGCACTGCCGTTCTCGCCGCTGCTGCTGCAACCGCTCGTCGAGAATGCGCTGCTGCACGGGATCGAGCCGTCGATCGACGGCGGCGTGATCGTGATTCGCGGCAGGATGCGGGGCGACTGCCTGGAACTGAACGTGATCGATACGGGCGTCGGCCTAGGGAAAAGCGACACGCGCCTGCATGGCGGCGTCGGCCTTGCCAACGTCGCCGCGCGCATCCGGACGCTGCACGGCGAGCGCGGCCGCGTCTGCGTCGAGACGAATGCCGCCGCCGCGCATGGCGTCACTGCGACCCTTCTGATCCCGATCGCCTGACATGCCGACCGCCCTCATCGCCGACGACGAACCAAACCTGTCCGCCTCGCTCGCGCAGCGGCTGGGTCAGCTCTGGCCCGAACTGGACATCGTCGCGATGCCGCGCAACGGCATCGAAACGCTGGCCGCGCTGAACGCGTCGCCGCGCCCGGACATCGCGTTTCTCGACATCCGGATGCCCGGCATCGACGGCCTGAAGCTCGCGGCGCTGGCACCCGACGTCCACGTCGTGTTCGTCACGGCCTACGACGAATATGCGGTCGATGCGTTCGATCGTGCGGCGGTCGACTACCTGCTGAAGCCGGTGACCGACGAGCGGCTGCTGCGCTGTATCGCGAAGCTGCAGCGCGGCGGGCCGGCGCTTGCGCATGCCGATGCGCTCGCGCAGGCGGCGCAAGCGCGGGACGCGGCGCCGATCCGCTGGCTGACGGTAGGCGTGAAGGATGCAACGCGGCTCGTCTCGGTCGATGACGTGCTGTATTTCCAGGCTTCGGAGAAATACACGGAAATCGTGACGGCCAGCGAACGGCTCGTGATTCGCACGCCGCTGAGAGAGCTGATGCTGCGGCTCGATCCCGAGCGGTTCGCGCAGGTGCATCGCGGCGTGATCGTCGCGTACGCAGCGATCGATCGTGTCGAGCGCGATCTGTTGGGAAGGTTGCGGATTCGCGTGCACGGGCAGCGGGAGATGCTGCCGGTCAGTCGAGCATATGCGGGGTTGTTCAGGAAGATGTGATGCAGATCGGGCGGGGGATGCCTGTTCAGCAGCCCCGCTGGAAACTGGCCTGAAAACGACGAAGGGCTACGAGACAAGATCTCGTAGCCCTTCGTTCAATGTGGTGCGGCTGCAGGACTCGAACCCGCCACCTGATGATTACAAGGCACTTGAAAAAATCAACGATTACAGTGAATTAGCTGTATTTCGCGTTTCCAAAACTACAGACTATGCCGGCTTGTCAGCCTTATCTGTCCGGGCTTTGGTTCGAATTGGAAGCGCCTGCCCGCCGCGGTTTCAGCAGTTTTGCCCTGGTTTCGTTAGCCGCCTTCCACCACGTCCGAATCCAAGCGATGGCTACCCGCTCGGTTCGCGATGAAGTTTGCATGTTTGCGTAGACAAAGGAGCTCAGCGTTTCCGCCAACTTGTCACTCGCGTAATTACTTGTAATTGATTTGGAAAGGCGTCTAACCGATTCTTATATCGTTACGTAGATGTCCGACAGGCTTCGAAGTTAGATGGATATCGGACTTTATATAACGATATGTTTTCGATAATCGCGATCACTTACGAGGTTAAAAATGACTGAACTGGTAAACGAAGTGACAATCGTATATGCTGGCTACGGCTATCTTAACCAGACAATCGATGTCACCAATGGCATCAAAACGGAATTCGCCGAAGGAGCACGCACTTTTTTGGCGACCAATCGATTCGGAGATCCCGCCAAAGGCAAAACCAAGGCACTGTATGCTATCTGGAAGTATGGGTCGGGCCCCCTCCAATCCGGAGTATCATTTGAAGGCTCGAAGGAAGGATTTACGATCCAATTGACGTAACGATCGAAATAGTCCTTTGATATCACCCTAATGGTTTGGTGACGCCTCCGCCACCAAACCATTTTCAATTACGTGACGAATTGACTTTCTATAAAATATATAGTTTCAGATAATTCCAATCGCAGTTGATTACCGGACTCGCGTTACCGGATATTGGGAGTGCGGCGTCTAGCGTCAGGAGTGTCCGGCCAGGGGTAATCGTCATTTTCGTGCAAAATCTGGCGGTTTCGCCGCAAAGCCTTATTTAGCGAGGCCTTAGTGCCGATTCTGACTATCGTCGGCCAGTACTCGGAGCATTCGGGACCGGCGCTATTGTGAGCGGCCCATTATTGTGACCGAACCGAGCACAAAGGACAGGAAGCGCCGATGCTGCATAACTAAGGCACATGGAAGTACATACCGAAACCGCCCTGCCCCCCGCGCTGCAGAAGTCTGCTGCGGCGCATGTACGACCTGTTCCTGTCCGGGCCCGCTGCCGTCATCGGCGATCGCGAGCTCGATACGCTCGCGCCGGGCGACGTCGCCACGATCTGGCGCACGACGGTAGAGAAGCGCGGCGTCGTGACAGCGAACCGCACGAAGGCCGGGCTGTCGCTGGTCCTGAACTGCGGACGGCTGTGGGGCATGATGGCAATCGCGAACCCGTGCGCCGGCGTGCGCAGGAAGAAGGAGACCGGGCGCCGGGACGCCCTCATCGATGACGAGCTGTATGCGGCCGTCTATGCCGTGCCCTACCAACCGCTGTGCAACGCGATGGATCTGGCCAATCTCTGCGCACAACGCCCCTCGGACATCCTGCGCATGCAGCGCGCCAACATTGTGCGGGCAACCTCTTCTTCCGCACGCAAAAGACTGGAGCATTGTCAACGTACAGATTACGGGCGCCCTCGCGGCGCTGTTTGAGCGACTGCTCGCCTGGCGCGGTTCGAAGGTCGACCTCTCGCCCCACCTCTTGCGCGACCAAAAAGGGCTACCCACTTTGGAAGGGCAAGCTGCCTTCACGCTTCGACAAGGCGACGTTTCCATTCCGCGATCTCCGCGCGCGCGGCGTGACGCACAAGACGAACCATGAAGGATTGGAAGTCGGGCAACGCCTGGCGGGTCACAGCGGACCGGGCGTGACGGCGCGTTACGTGCGCGGCACACGGCCGGTTAAACCGTTTCGCCGACGCGCATTGGAAACATGAGAGGGTATTGGAAACGCGAAGGGGCTACGCAAACATCGCGTAACCCCTTGCTGGATATGGTGCCGGCTGCAGGACTCGAACCCGCCACCTGATGATTACAAATCAACTGCTCTACCAGATGAGCTAAGCCGGCGTAGCGCGAGATTCTACCTCATTTCACGATCTTGAGGCGAGGTCTGCTGCCACCTTTTGAACCGTCGCCATCGCCGTCGGTTTTCGGCGGTTCGTCGGCGCCTTCGGAGGGTTCCTCGTTCGCGCCGCTGTCGGCCACCGGCGTCAACACGGCCGGCGTTTCGTCGCGCTGCGCATCATCCGTCTGCGGCGCATCGTCATCGAACGCACCCGAATCCGCGCCTTCACCCGCGACCGCATCGACCTGGAACGCCATGCCCTGCCCGTTCTCGCGTGCATAGATCGCGAGCACGTTGGCAACCGGAATCTCGATCTTGTGCGCCTTCCCCGAGAACCGGGCCGTGAACTCGATCCACTCGTTGCCCATCTGCAACTGGCTCGTCGCCTCGAAGCTGATGTTGAGCACGATCTCGCCGTCACGCACGAACTGACGCGGCACGCGCGTCGAGTTGTCGACCCTCACCGCGATATGCGGCGTGTAACCGTTATCGGTGCACCACTCGTACAACGCGCGCAGCAGATAAGGCTTCGTTGAAATCTCTTGCATCACAATCCTCGAACCCGGAGCGGGGGCGCGGCACGCCGCGCCGCCCTCTCCGTCATGCACTCATTGCACCATCAACGACGCATGACCTTTTCGGACGGCGTCAGTGCTTCGATATAGGCCGGACGGCTGAAGATCCGCTCGGCGTACTTCATCAGCGGCGCGGCGTTCTTCGACAGCTCGATGCCGTAGTGATCCAGACGCCACAGCAGCGGCGCGATCGCAACGTCGAGCATCGAGAATTCTTCGCCGAGCATGTACTTGTTCTTCACGAAGATCGGCGCGAGCTGCGTCAGGCGATCGCGGATCGCGAGGCGTGCCTTCTCGTGGTTCTTCTCCGCTGCCTTGCCCTTCTCGTTCTCGAGCGTGCTGACGTGGACGAACAGTTCCTTCTCGAAATTGAGCAGGAACAGGCGTGCACGTGCGCGCTGCACGGGATCGGCCGGCATCAGTTGCGGATGCGGGAAGCGCTCGTCGATGTACTCGTTGATGATGTTCGATTCGTACAGGATCAGGTCGCGCTCGACCAGGATCGGTACCTGACCGTACGGGTTCATCACCGAAATGTCTTCCGGCTTGTTGAACAGGTCGACGTCACGGATTTCGAAATCCATGCCCTTCTCGAACAGCACCAGCCGGCAACGCTGGGAGAACGGGCAAGTTGTGCCGGAATACAGAACCATCATGTTTGCGTTTCCTCAAAAAAGCCGAGGGCCGGCACGCGGCGAACTCCTTCCGGGGTTCCACCTTGCGCCGGCCCCACGCCGGTCAGGCGTGATTACTTGATATCTTTCCAGTACGCGGCATTGAGCCGCCAGGCCAGGAAAGTCAGGACACCGAGAAAGATCAGCACCCATACGCCGAGGCGTTTGCGGGTCTGCTGAGCCGGCTCGGACATCCAGGTCATGTACGCCACCAGGTCGGCAACCGCAGAATCATAATCCACCGCGGACAGTGTCCCCGGTGTGACCTGCTGGAAGCCGACGAGCGTATGGACCTTCTCGCCCGTCTCCTCGTCTGTCTTGTCTTCGAATTTGGCGGTGCGCTGCCCCTGCAGCTGCCACAGTACATGGGGCATGCCGACGTTCTCGAACACCGCGTTGTTCCAGCCGCTCGGCCGCGTATCGTCGCGGTAGAAACTCCGCAGATACGTATACAGCCAGTCGCGGCCGCGCGCGCGCTCCTCGACCGACAGGTCGGGCGGCGAGGTGCCGAGCCAGTTCTTCGCGTCTTCGGGCCGCATCGCAACGGACATCGTGTTGCCGACCTTGTCGGTCGTGAACAGGAGATTCTTTTCGATCTCCTTCTGGGATATGCCCAGATCCGTCAGACGGTTGTAGCGCATCAGGTTCGCGCTGTGGCAGTTCAGGCAATAGTTTACAAACAATTGCGCGCCGTGCTGAAGCGAAACGAGATTTTCCGTGTTATCGGGCGCCCGGTCGAGCGGAAAATTACCTTCCGCCCGAACCGCCGGCGCCACCAGCAGCGCACAGGCGGTCGCCCCGATCAGCGCGAGTGTCGAAAGCAGTTTCTTCATGTCGTTCTCTCCTCGCTCACGTTAATGGGGCTTGAAGCGCACCCGCTCCGGCGGCTGCTTGAACGTGCCAAGCGGCGTCCAGACGGGCATGCCGAGGAAGAACGCGAAGTAGATCAGCGCACAGGCCTGCGCGATCAGTGTCGAGGCCGGTGATGGCGGCCGCGTGCCCAGGAACCCGAGGGTCAGGAACGCCACGACGAAGATCCCGAGGAACACCTTGTGGAACAGCGGCCGGTAGCGGATCGACTTCACCGGGCTGCGGTCGAGCCACGGCAGGAAGAACAGCGTGATCACCGCCGCCCCCATCACGACGACGCCCCAGAACTTCGACTCCGTCAGGTACATGAACACGACGATCGCCGCGGCCAGAACCGGCAGGCCGACCTTCCACTTGCCGCGCGCGCGGATCAGCGCGAGCACGCCGAGCAGCACGATCACGATCATCAGCACGATCTTGAACGGGTCGGTGGTCGCGCGCAGCATCGCGTAGAACGCGGTGAAGTACCAGACCGGCGCGATCTCGGGCGGCGTCTGCAGCGGGTTCGCCGGGACGAAGTTGTTCGCCTCGAGGAAGTAGCCGCCCATCTCCGGCGAGAAGAATACGATCAGCGCGAACACCATCAGGAAGACGCACACGCCGAGGAAATCGTGCACCGAGTAGTACGGGTGGAACGGGATGCCGTCGAGCGGAATGCCGTTTTCGTCCTTCTTCGCCTTGATCTCGATGCCGTCCGGGTTGTTCGAGCCCACTTCGTGCAGCGCAACGAGGTGCGCGATCACCAGGCCGACCAGCACGAGCGGAATCGCGATCACGTGGAACGCGAAGAAGCGGTTCAGCGTGACGTCCGACACGACGTAGTCGCCACGAATCCACAGCGACAGGTCAGGGCCGACGAACGGGATCGCCGAGAACAGGTTCACGATCACCTGCGCACCCCAGAACGACATCTGGCCCCACGGCAGCAGGTAGCCGAAGAACGCCTCGGCCATCAGGCACAGGAAGATTGCGCAGCCGAAGACCCACACGAGCTCGCGCGGCTTGCGGTACGACCCGTAAAGCAGCCCGCGAAACATGTGCAGATAAACGACCACGAAGAACATCGACGCGCCCGTGGAGTGCATGTAGCGGATCAGCCAGCCCCACGGCACCTCGCGCATGATGTACTCGACCGACGCGAACGCGAGCGTCGAGTCGGGCTTGTAGTTCATCGTCAGGAAGATGCCCGTGACGATCTGGTTGACGAGCACCAGCAGCGCGAGGGAGCCGAAGAAGTACCAGAAGTTGAAGTTCTTCGGCGCGTAGTACTCGGAAACGTGTTTCTTCCAGGTGGACGTGAGCGGGAAGCGCTGATCGATCCAGCCGGTGAGACCTGTCGTGGAGACTTCCTTGTTGTCGGCCATCACGCTTCTCCTTTCTCGTCCTTGCCGATCACGAGGGTCGTTGCCGACGTGAACATGTAGGGCGGGATGTCGAGATTCTGAGGCGCCGGTTTGTTCTTGAACACACGGCCGGCGAGGTCGTAGGTCGAACCATGGCACGGGCAGAGGAAGCCGCCCGGCCAGTCGTCCGGCAGGTTCGGCTGCGGACCCGGCGTGAAGCGTTGGCTTGGCGTGCAGCCGAGGTGCGTACACACGGCCATCACGACGAGAATGTTCTTGCGATCGGCCCGCGCGCGATATTCGTTCGCGCAATACGCGGGCAACGGCATCGTATAGGGCTTTTCGGTGGTCGGATCGGCCACTTCCTTGTCGGCCTTGACCACGTCGGCCAGCATTGCGTCGGTGCGGTTCAGGATCCACACCGGCTTGCCGCGCCACGGTACGGTCACCATTTCACCGGGCTTCAGCCCGCTGATGTCGACTTCGACCGGTGCACCGGCCGCTTTCGCTTTCGCGGACGGCGCAAGCGACGCCGCGAAAGGTATGACGGTGGCTACGCCTCCCACGCCACCTGCTACGGATGTCGCAATCAGCCAGGTACGGCGGCCGCTGTCGACGCGTTTCTCTTCCTTGTCTCGCATCACACGCCCCACTTCTGAGTTGGATTTTCCGTCACGACTTTTCATTCCGCCGCTAGTTTGCGCGAATGGAGTCGCCATTTACAAGGCCCGGAGATGAAAATCCCTTCGAAGTGATTGATAGTCAAGGGTTTTCCCCCACTATCGGAGCGATTAAATCATTTCACTTTTAAGCATCTGCTACATTGCGAAATTTCGATGCGCTGCCGCAAATCCGGCATTCAGACCGGGTTATGGATATCGATAAAAAGGTGTTCGATATCGAATTCTTCGGACAAGTGGGCGCCAAGTGCCTGGATTCCGTAGCGCTCGGTCGCATGGTGCCCTGCCGCAACGAACGCGACGCCGCTCTCGGCAGCCGTGTGCGTCACGTATTCGGACACTTCGCCGGTCAGGAACACGTCCGCGCCGGCGTCGATCGCCGCGTCGAAATAGCTTTGCGCGGCGCCCGTGCACCACCCGATGCGGCGCAACTGCATGTCCTGATCACCGAGCACGAGCGGCGTGCGGCCGAGCGTACGCTCGACCTTCGCGACGAAGTGCTCGAGCGTGACGGGCATCGGCAGCGTCGCCATCCAGCCGAGGTCGCCTTCGCCGAACCGCTGCTCGCCGATCAGGCCGAGCCGCTCGCCGAGCTGTGCGTTGTTGCCGTATTCGGGATGCGCGTCGAGCGGCAGGTGGAACGCGAACAGGTTCAGGTCGTTCGCGAGCAGCAGCTTCAGGCGCTGGTACTTGCGGCCCGTGATCTGCGGCGGTTCGTTGCGCCAGAAATAGCCGTGATGGACGAGCACGGCATCCGCCCCCCATTCGAGCGCGGCTTCAAGAAACGCGACCGACGCCGTCACGCCGGTGGCGATCTTCTCGATCTTGCGGCGCCCCTCGACCTGGAGGCCATTCGGGCAATAGTCCTTGAAGCGCGCGGTTTCAAGGGTATTGTTCAAGTACAATTCAAGTTCGATCCGATCCATATAAACCTCTAATCCATTCAGATGCTTAGACGCTTCTGGCTGTTCTTCGCGCAGGCGGTCACCGTACTGCTCGCGCTGATGTTCATCGTCGTGACGCTCAAGCCGCAATGGCTGCAACGGCAAGGACAGCTCGGCAAGCAGCTCGCCACGCCGATCGTTGCGCTGCGAGAAGTCGCGCCGGGCATCGGCGGCGCACCGGCGACCACGTCGTACGCCGAAGCCGCGCAAAAGGCGATGCCGGCCGTCGTCAACGTATTCTCCAGCAAGGACGGCTCGCTACCGCCCGACCCGCGCGCGAAAGATCCGCTGTTCCGCTACTTCTTCGGCGACCGCAACGCCCGCAAGCAGCAGGACGAACCGGCCGCGAACCTTGGCTCGGGCGTTATCGTGAGCCCTGAAGGTTACATTCTAACGAACCAGCACGTCGTGGACGGCGCCGACCAGATCGAAGTCGCGCTCGCCGACGGCCGCACCGCCACCGCGAAGGTGATCGGCAGCGATCCCGAGACCGATCTCGCGGTGCTGAAGATCAACATGACGAACCTGCCGACGATCACGCTCGGCCGCTCGGACCAGTCGCGGGTCGGCGACGTCGTGCTCGCGATCGGCAACCCGTTCGGCGTCGGCCAGACGGTCACGATGGGGATCATCAGCGCGCTGGGCCGCAACCACCTCGGCATCAACACGTTCGAGAACTTCATCCAGACCGATGCGCCGATCAACCCCGGCAACTCGGGTGGCGCGCTGGTCGACGTGAACGGCAACCTGCTCGGCATCAACACTGCGATCTACTCGCGTTCGGGCGGCTCGCTCGGCATCGGCTTCGCGATCCCCGTGTCGACCGCGCGCACGGTGCTCGAAAGCATCATCACGACGGGCTCGGTCACGCGCGGTTGGATCGGCGTCGAGCCGCAGGACGTCACGCCGGAGATCGCCGAGTCGTTCGGGCTGACGCAGAAATCGGGCGCGATCGTCGCCGGCGTGCTGCAGGGTGGTCCGGCCGACAAGGCTGGCATCAAGCCGGGCGACATCCTGGTCTCGGTCAACGGCGACGAAATCACCGACACCACGAAGCTGCTGAACACCGTCGCGCAGATCAAGCCCGGCACGCCGACCAAGGTGCACGTCGTGCGCAAGGGCAAGGAGCTCGATGTGAGCGTCGTGATCGGCAAACGGCCGCCGCCGCCGAAGCAGACGCTCGACGAGCAGGACAGCGATACCGAGTGACGTCGGGCGAGCGGCGCACGGGCGCATACCGGACACCGTCGGAAAGTAAAAAGGGCAGCCGGTCGGCTGCCCTTTTTACTTTGTATCGAAAGACCCTTGTTGCCAGGAAGATGGCCCCGCCATCCGCGTCCCGGCCGACTACGTCACCGGGTTTTACTCAAGCCTGGCGCCGGAGGCCCGGCGGCCGCGCGCCGCCCGGCGCGCTCATCAACTGGCGGCTTCGCCGTTCTCCGCCTCGCCTTCCTCGGCCGGCTTTTTCGGCACGAAGAACCGCGCGGCCAGCAGCCCGATCTCGAACAGCACGACCAGCGGCAATGCGAGCATCAGTTGCGAGAACACGTCCGGCGGCGTGACGACCGCCGCGACGACGAACGCGCCGACGATCACGTACGGCCGCATTTCCTTCAGCTTCTTCAGCGACAGCACGCCCATCCGGACGAGCAGCACGACGACGATCGGCACCTCGAACGTGACCCCGAACGCGATGAACATCCCGAGCACGAAGCTCAGGTAGTTGTCGATGTCGGTTGTCATTTCCGCACCGAGCGGCGCGTTGTAGTGCGCCATCACGCGGAAGATCGTCGGGAACACGAGGAAGTACGCGAACGCCATCCCGCACAGGAACAGCAGGTAGCTGCTGCCGACGAGCGGCGCGACGAGCTTCTTCTCGTGCTGGTACAACCCCGGCGCGACGAACGCCCAGATCTGGTACAGCACGATCGGCAGCGCGATCACCAGCGCGACGAGCATCGTGACCTTCATCGGCACGAAGAACGAGCCGGTGACGTCGGTGACGATCATCTTGCCGTCCTTCGGCAGGTTCTCCATCAGCGGCCGCGCGAGCAGCCGGAAGATGTCGGGCGCCCAGTAGACGAGCCCGAGGAACACGATGATCACGGCCGCGCCCGCGCGAATGATGCGATCGCGAAGCTCGACGAGATGGGAAATGAAGGTTTCTTCCGGGGCGTCGCCCGGGTTCTGCTGGGGGTCGCTCACGCCGGCCCTCGGTAGGATTGACGAGCGAGCATGCGCTCGGCTCAGAAGAAGCGCGTCGGCCGGCGCAAGCTGGCCGGCTGGTGGCGCGCGACACGCGCGGCGCCCGACTGCACGTGCGTACGGCGGGTGGTCGCGCGCTTGTACCAGGCAGGCGCAGCCGCCTGCTTGACGCGCCAGTTGCGGCGCTTCGGCGCGAGCGCGGCCGTACTGCCGCGCCACGACGGCATGTCGGAACCCGTCGAACCGGCGTCGCCCGCCGCTTCGTTGAGACCGCCGACCGCGGAATGCCACGTGTCGTTCAGGTCCTTCTCGTGCTCACGCAGGTTGTCGTGAATCGTCGTCTCGACATTGCGCGCGGCCGTCTCGAAATCGGTCTTCATCGTCCGCAGCGCGTCGAGTTCGATTTCGCGCGAGACCTCGGCCTTCACGTCGTTGATGTACCGCTGCGCACGGCCGAACAGCGCGCCTGCCGTACGCGCAACGCGCGGCAGGCGCTCGGGGCCGAGCACCACGAGCGCGACGACGCCGATCAGCGCCATCTTCGAAAGACCGAGATCCAGCATCGCGAATGCCTGTCAGCGTAACGGCGTTACGCCTTGTTCGAGTCGGAACGCGTCGTTTCCTTCGCGTTGACGTCGACCGAGCCCGAGCGCGGCAGTTGCTGCGCGTCCGCCGGTGCTTCACCGTCCTTCATGCCGTCCTTGAAACCCTTCACGGCGCTGCCGAGATCGTTGCCGATGTTGCGCAGCTTCTTCGTACCGAAAACCAGCGCGACGATCAGCAGCACGATCAGCCAGTGCCAAATGCTCAATCCACCCATGATGAAACCTCTCCTCAACCACGCCGCCAGGCGGCGTAAATCGCCGGCAACGCGCCGGCTTCGACCATCGATGCGGGGAAACGCCCCGCGCCGTCAACCCATCCGCTGCCAGGGGCGCGGGCCGGCCAGGATATGCGCGTGCAGGTGGTAGACCTCCTGCCCGCCGCCCGGGCCCGTGTTGATCACCGTACGAAAACCGGTTTCGCCCCCCGTATACGCGACGCCGAGCTGGCTGGCGAGACGCGAGACGAGCAGCATCAGCCGGCCGAGCATCGGTGCATCGTCGTCGCTCGCCGCCGACAGCGTCGGCAGATGCTGGCGCGGAATCACGAGCACGTGTGTCTCGGCCGCCGGGCGGATGTCGCGGAACGCGACGAATTCGTCATCCTCGTGCACCTTCGTGCTCGGGATCTCGCCTGCCGCGATCTTGCAGAACAGGCAATTCGGATCGTGACTCATGTTGCTCCTGCAGACGCCCGCCCGCGGCCGGTCAGAACCAGGCCTGCGGATCGAGCGGCTTGTTGTCGTTCAGGTACAGCCAACCCTTGATGATACGGTACAGCGTCCAAATCCATGTGACAAACATCACGGCGAATCCGACCACCACGAACATCAGCGCGAACCCGATCACGTACGCAATCAGCGCACGCCAGAACGTGCGGATCTGCCACTCGAAGTGAGCCGCATACGGCGTACCGGCCACATCGTCGCGCTTCACGTAGTTGATGATGATCGCGATGATGCCCGTGACGCCGCCCGTCAGCCAATGAAACGCATAGAGGCCGTAGAGCACGTGAGTCAGCGTGCGCAGCCCGTTCAGGCGCTCGGCGTCCGCGGCCCCCGGCACCGACGGCGGCGGAAACTGGCTTGGCGTATCGGTCATGATGCTACCCCCGTTAGATGACAATTCTTACAGCTTACCGCACTGTCGCCATCCCGCGACAAGGGCCTGTCACCCGCCGTTTTCCTCGCGCTCGCGACGCTTGCGCAGGGCCTTCTCCTCGATACCCGACAGCCCTTCGCGGCGCTCGAGCTCCGCGATCACGTCGGCCGGGCTCAGGTCGAAATGCGACAGCATCACGAGGCAGTGGAACCACAGGTCGGCCACCTCGCCGACGAGTGCGGTCGGCGCGCCGCCCTGGCGCACGTCCTTCGCGGCCAGCACGACTTCCGTCGCCTCTTCGCCGATCTTCTTCAGCACCGCGTCGTCGCCCTTGTGGAACAGGCGCGATACGTACGATTGATCGGGATCGCCGCCCTTGCGGCTATCGATCACGGCCGCGAGGCGCAGCAGCGTGTCTTCGGTCGATTGCGTCATTTGTAGATGTGTTCGGGATCTTTCAGCACCGGTTCGACCGCGACCCAATCGCCGCTGTCGACGGTGCCTTCGAATTTCTGGAAGAAGCACGAATGCCGGCCGGTGTGGCACGCGATGCCCGACACCTGCTCGACCTTCAGCAGCACGACGTCCTCGTCGCAGTCGAGCCGCACCTCGTGCACGTGCTGCACATGGCCCGACTCCTCGCCCTTGAACCACAGGCGCTTGCGCGAGCGCGAATAGTAGACCGCGCGCTGCGTCTCGATCGTCTTCGCCAGTGCCTCGCGGTTCATCCACGCGAACATCAGCACGTCGTTCGTCGACGCCTCCTGCGCGATCACCGGCACGAGACCGTTGTCGTCCCAGCGGACCTTGTCGAGCCACGCGGGCAATGCATTCGTTTCCGTATTCATCACAGCCTCACCGGGATGCCCTGGTCGGCCATGAAGCGCTTCGCCTCGCCGACCGTGTGCTCGCCGTAGTGGAAGATGCTCGCGGCCAGCACCGCATCGGCGCGGCCGTCCTTGATGCCGTCCGCGAGATCCTGCAGGCAACCGACGCCGCCCGACGCGATCACCGGCACCGGCACGGCATCCGACACGCCGCGCGTGAGCGCGAGGTCGAAGCCCGACTTGGTGCCGTCGCGGTCCATGCTCGTGAGCAGGATCTCGCCCGCGCCGAGTTCGGCCATCTTGCGGGCCCATTCGATCGCGTCGAGGCCCGTGTTCTTGCGGCCGCCGTGCGTGAAGACTTCCCAGCGCGGCGTCTCGCCATCGGCCGACACGCGCTTCGCGTCGATCGCGACGACGATGCACTGCGAGCCGTACTTGTCGGCCGCGTCGCGCACGAGCTGCGGGTTCGCGACTGCAGACGAATTCATGCTGACCTTGTCCGCGCCCGCGTTGAGCAAGCGCCGCACGTCCTCGACGGCGCGCACGCCGCCGCCGACGGTCAGCGGAATGAAGACCTGCGACGCGACGGCTTCGATGATCGGCAGGATCAGGTCGCGCTGGTCGGAAGTCGCGGTGATGTCGAGGAACGTCAATTCGTCGGCGCCCTGGTCGTCGTAGCGGCGGGCGATTTCGACGGGATCGCCGGCATCGCGCAGCTCGACGAAGTTGACGCCCTTGACGACACGCCCGGCAGTCACGTCCAGGCAGGGGATGATGCGTTTAGCTAGAGCCATGATGTTGCGCCAAATGCCGCGCTGGGACGGCCGGTTACGGAAGCCTCGCGCGAGGCTTCCGGTGGAGCCGCCTGCAGGCAGCCCCGGCGAGCGGGACAACCGCGCTTACGCGTTGTCGAGTTCGCCGTTCAGTTCGTCCGCGCGCTTTTGCGCGGCCGCGAAATCGAGATCGCCGGAGTAGATCGCACGGCCGCAGATCACGCCTTCGACGCCGTGCTCTTCGACTTCGCACAGGTTCTCGATGTCCGTGAGGTTCGACAGGCCGCCGCTGGCGATCACCGGGATGCCGACCGCCTGCGCGAGCTTCACGGTCGCCTCGATGTTGATGCCCTGCAGCATCCCGTCGCGGCCGATGTCCGTGTAGACGATCGATTCGACGCCGTAGTCCTCGAACTTGCGCGCGAGATCGATCACTTCGTGGCCGGTCAGCTTGCTCCAGCCGTCGGTCGCGACCTTGCCGTCCTTCGCGTCCAGGCCGACGATGATGTTGCCGGAGAACGCGGTGCACGCGTCCTGCAGGAAGCCGGGGTTCTTCACGGCGGCCGTACCGATGATCACGTAGGACAGGCCGGCGTCGAGATACTTCTCGATCGTCTCGAGGCTGCGGATGCCGCCGCCGAGCTGTACGGGGATTTCATCGCCGACTTCGTCGAGGATCGCTTCGATCGCCTCGAGGTTCTTCGGCTTGCCGGCGAATGCGCCGTTCAGGTCGACGAGATGGAGCCGCCGGGCGCCGAGATCGACCCACTTGCGGGCCATCGCCGCCGGGTCTTCGGAGAAAATCGTGGCCTGGTCCATATCGCCCTGTTTGAGGCGCACACACTGACCGTCTTTGAGGTCGATGGCCGGAATCAGCAACATAGCAATCGGGTGTCGTCGTGGAAAAAGAAAAGAATCCGGCGCGTACCGGCCAATCCGGTACCGCGCCGTCTCGCTAGTTTAGTACAACTCTTTCGGCACATAAGCGCGCAAGCCCCGCGCGACGGGCCTTTCCGGCCTGCCGACTGTGGTTCTCGCACCACGTTTACGGTTTCCAGTGTACGAAGTTGCGATACAGACGCAACCCGACCTCCGCGCTTTTCTCGGGGTGGAATTGGGTCGCGAAGAGGTTGTCCCGCGCGACCGCGGACGTAAACGGCGCGCCGTATGCCGTTTCGCCGACCGTATGCGCCGGGTTGTCCGGCGTCACGTAATAGCTGTGCACGAAGTAGAAATACGCGTCGTCGGGCACGCCGTCCCACAGCGGGTGCGGCTGCGACTGGCGCACGCGGTTCCAGCCCATCTGCGGCACCTTGAAGCGCGAGCCGTCGTCCTGCAGGCGGCCGTCGAGCTCGAAACGCACGACCTTGCCGGGCAACAGGCCGAGGCCCTTCGTGTCGCCTTCCGCACTCCAGTCGAACAGCATCTGCTCGCCGACGCACACGCCGAGCAGCGGCTTCGTGCGCGAGGCCTCGATCACGGCCTCCTGCAGGCCCGATTCGCCGAGGCTGCGCATGCAGTCGGGCATCGCGCCCTGGCCGGGCAGCACGACACGGTCGGCCGCGCGGATCGCGGCCGGCGTGTCGACGATCGCCACGTCGGCGGCCGGTTCGGCCTTCTTGAGCGCCTGCGCGACCGAGCGCAGGTTGCCCATCCCATAATCCACAATCGCAATCGAAGTTTTCATCTCAGTGCAGGCAGTAGCGCCCTCAGTCCATTGACGATGAATTCCACCGCCAGCGCCGACAGCATCAGACCCATCAGCCGCGTGGCGATGTTGATGCCCGTGCGGCCGATCCAGTTCGCGATCGGCTCGGCGAGCCGCATCGCGACGAAACACAGAAAAGCCAGGACCGCGCCGATCGCGACCAGCCCGGCCCGCTCATACCAGTGATGCGAGTTCGCCGCATAGATGATCACCGTGCTGATCGAGCCGGGGCCCGTGAGCAGCGGAATCGCCAGCGGCACGACCGCGATGTTGTCCTTCAGCTCGGCCTCGTGGCGCTCCTCCGGCGTCGATCGCGTATTGCCGATCTGCGCGTTCAGCATGTTGATCGCCATCAGCAGCATGATGATCCCGCCGCCCACTTCGAGCGAGCCGACCGAAATGCCGAAGAAGTCGATGATCTGCTGCCCGAGCAGCGTCGTCACCGTGATCACGCAGAACACCGATACCGACGCGATCCGGATCGTGCGCCGCCGCTCGGCATCCGTCTGCTGCGCCGTCAGGCTCAGGAAGAACGGCACCGCGCCGACCGGGTTGATCAGCGCCAGCAGCGAAATGAACGATTTGAGCAGATCCATCGCAAGCCGGCGCCGCGCGCCGAAGCCGTGAGGTTGTCCTTGACGCTCCGTCCGGTCAGTTCAGGTTCAGAGACTGCCCTTCGTCGACGGGATCTGCCCCGCCGCACGCTCGTCCAGCTCCACCGCTGCGCGCAGCGCACGGCCGAAGGCCTTGAACACCGTTTCGAGCTGATGGTGCGCGTTGATCCCGCGCAGGTTGTCGATGTGCAGCGTGACGCCCGCGTGGTTCACGAAACCGCGGAAGAATTCGATCGACAGGTCGACGTCGAACGTGCCGATCCGCGCGCGCGTGAACGGCACGTGGAATTCGAGGCCCGGCCGGCCGGAGAAGTCGATCACGACGCGCGACAGCGCCTCGTCGAGCGGCACGTACGAATGGCCGTAGCGGCGGATGCCCTTGCGGTCGCCAATCGCCTTCGCGACGGCCTGCCCGAGCGTGATGCCGACATCTTCGACCGTGTGGTGGTCGTCGATATGCGTATCGCCATGCGCTTCAACCTCGAGATCGACCAGACCGTGTCGCGCGATCTGGTCGAGCATATGGTCGAGGAACGGCACGCCGGTGGCCAGCTTCTGCTGGCCCGTGCCGTCGAGATTGAGCTTCACACGGATCTGCGTTTCGCTGGTATTGCGAACGACTTCCGCCACACGCATGGCAATTCCTTGACTGAGTCGATGTAAATGGGGATTGATCGTTTCGCGCTGCGGCGCCCAGAGGCTCAACCGGGCAGCGCGAGTTTCAAAGCGGCCAGCAGGCGCGCGTTTTCGTCGGGAGAACCGACGGTCAGCCGCACGCATTCAGCCAGCAACGGATGCATTTTACTCACGTTTTTGACCAAAACCCGTTCGGTGAGCAGCGCGTCGAACACGGCGGCCGCGTCCGGCACGCGCACCAGCAGGAAATTGCCGGCGCTCGGGAACACCGTCGTGCCCGGCAGCGAGGCCACTTCCTGTGCGAGACGCGTGCGTTCCGCCCGCAGGTCGGCCGCCTGCGCGTCGAGCACGTCGAGGTGGTCGAGCAGGAAATCGGCGGTCGCCTGGGTCAGCACGTTGATGTTGTACGGCGGGCGCACCTTGTCGAATTCGGTCAGCCACGCGGGCGAACCGACCAGATAGCCGAGGCGGATGCCCGCCAGGCCGAGCTTCGACACCGTGCGCATCACGACGACGTTGTCGAACTCGGCGGCGCGCGGCAGCCAAGAGCGAACGGCGAACGGCTGGTACGCCTCGTCGATCACGACCAGGCTGTGCCGCGCGGCCGCGACGATCCGTTCGATGTCGGCATCGTCGTACAGCGTGCCGGTCGGGTTGTTCGGGTAAGCGAGATAGACGAGCGCCGGACGATGCTCCGCGACAGCCGCGAGCATCGCGTCGACGTCGAGCGTCAGGTCGGCCTTCAGCGGCACGCCGACGAATTCGAGCTGCGCGAGCTTCGCGGACAGTTCGTACATCACGAAGCCCGGCACCGGCGCGAGCACCTTCGCGCCCGGCTTCGCACAGGCCATCGACATCATGCTGATGATTTCGTCCGAACCGTTGCCGAGCAGCACGTCGCAACCGGCCGGCACGCCCATCGCATGGCGCAGCTTGTCGAGCAGCGCGGTCGGGCGCGGCGCCGGGTAGCGGTTCAGCGCGACCTGCGCGAGACGCTCGCCGAGCGCCGCGGCGAGCGGTTCGGGCAGCGGGTACGGGTTCTCCATCGCGTCGAGTTTCACGAACCCGCTCGCGTCCGGCACCGGGTAGCTCGTCATCGCGAGCACGTCGCGGCGGATGATGTCTTGTGGCGTCGTCATGGTCTCAAGCCGGCGTACGTCGCGCCGGCGTCAATGGGTCGGCAGGGCGGCGGCTGCCGCCCTGCACAGGTGTCTCCCGCCCCGGCCTTCGGGGGCCGGCCGGGCGGCACATCAGCGCCGGCTGCGGCCCCGCGCAGCGTGCGGTCAGTTCTTCATCCGGAACTCGGCGCTCTTCGCGTGCGCCTGCAGCCCTTCGCCGTACGCGAGCTCGGACGCGATCTCGCCGAGCGTCTGCGCGCCTTCCGCGCTGACCTCGATCACGCTCGAGCGCTTGATGAAGTCGTACACGCCGAGCGGCGACGAGAAACGCGCGGTGCGCGACGTCGGCAGCACGTGGTTCGGGCCCGCGCAGTAGTCGCCGAGGCTCTCGCTCGTGTAGCGGCCGAGGAAGATCGCGCCCGCGTGGCGGATCTGCTGGCCCCATTGCTGCGGCTCCAGCGCGGAAATTTCCAGGTGCTCGGGCGCGATGTCGTTCGCGATCCGGCACGCTTCGGCCATGTCGCGCACCTTGATCAGCGCGCCACGGCCTTCGAGAGACGCGCGAATCACGTCCCGGCGCGGCATCGACGGCAGCAGCTCGTCGATCGCCTTTTCGACGCGCTCGAGGAACGCACCGTCCGGACACAGCAGGATCGATTGCGCGAGTTCATCGTGCTCGGCCTGCGAGAACAAGTCCATCGCGACCCAGTTCGGATCGGTCGTGCCGTCGCACAGCACGAGGATTTCCGACGGCCCGGCGATCATGTCGATGCCGACCGTGCCGAACACGCGGCGCTTCGCCGACGCGACGTACGCGTTGCCGGGGCCGCAGATCTTGTCGACGGCCGGCACCGTCGCCGTGCCGTATGCGAGCGCGCCGACCGCCTGCGCACCGCCGATCGTGAACACGCGATCGACGCCGCCGAGCAGCGCCGCGGCGAGCACGAGGTCGTTCTTCACGCCGTCCGGCGTCGGCACGACCATCACGATCTCGCCGACGCCCGCGACGCGCGCGGGAATCGCGTTCATCAGCACCGACGACGGATACGCGGCCTTGCCGCCCGGCACGTACAGGCCGACGCGGTCGAGCGGCGTGATCTTCTGGCCGAGCACCGTGCCGTCGCTTTCCGTGTACTGCCAGCTATGCGTGCCGCACTCGATCTTCTGCTTCTCGTGGTACGCGCGCACCCGCGCGGCAGCGGCTTCCAGCGCCGCGCGCGCCTTCGGCGCGAGGCCGTCGAGCGCCGTCTGCAGCGCGTCCTGCGGCAGCTCCAGCGCGGCGACGCTCGCCGTGCTCAGCCGGTCGAAGCGGTTCGTGTACTCGAGCACCGCGGCGTCGCCGCGCGACTTCACGTCGGCGAGGATCTGCGCGACCGATTGCTCGATCGCCGCGTCTTCGCTCGCCTCGAATGCGAGCAGCGCGCGCAACTCGGCGCCGAAGCCTTCGCTCGTCGAATCGAGCTTGCGGATGGTGATGGACATGGGAGTTCCGTTACGGTGATGCGCTCAACCGCCATTCTGCGACGCGCGTTCGAACGCGTCGAGGATCGGCTTGAGCGCCGTGCGCTTCAACTTCAGCGCAGCCTGGTTCACGACGAGGCGCGACGAGATCGCCATGATCTCCTCGACCTCGACCAGATTGTTCGCCTTCAGCGTGCCGCCCGAGCTGACGAGGTCGACGATCGCGTCGGCCAGCCCGACCAGCGGCGCGAGCTCCATCGAGCCGTACAGCTTGATCAGGTCGACGTGCACGCCCTTCGCGGCAAAGTGTTCGCGTGCCGTTTCGACGTACTTCGTCGCGACGCGCAGGCGAGCGCCCTGGCGCACGGCGCTCGCATAGTCGAAACCGGCCGACACGGCCACCGACATCCGGCAGCGCGCAATGTTCAGATCGATCGGCTGGTACAGGCCCGAGCCGCCGTGCTCGACCAGCACGTCCTTGCCGGCCACGCCGAAATCGGCCGCGCCGTATTCGACATAGGTCGGCACGTCGCTCGCGCGCACGATGATCACGCGCAGATCGGGGTTCGTCGTCGGCAGGATCAGCTTGCGCGACGTTTCCGGATCCTCGGTCACCTGCACGCCGGCCGCGGCCAGCAGCGGCAGGGTTTCCTCGAAAATCCGGCCCTTCGACAGGGCAAGGGTCAGCGGCGCGGTCATGCTTGGCTCCCGGAAAGGCGGCGCACGTTCGCGCCGACGGCGGTCAGTTTGGCTTCCATGCGGTCGTAGCCGCGGTCCAGATGATAGATGCGGTCGACCAGCGTTTCGCCGTCGGCACGCAGCCCGGCGATCACGAGGCTCGCCGACGCGCGCAGGTCGGTCGCCATCACGTTCGCGCCCGACAGTTTTTCGACCCCCGTCACGAGCGCGGTGTTGCCGTCGATCGTGATGTTCGCGCCGAGCCGGTTCAGCTCCTGCACGTGCATGAAACGGTTCTCGAAAATGGTTTCGACGACTTGCGCCGTGCCCGTCGCGACCGTATTGAGGGCCATGAATTGCGCCTGCATGTCGGTCGGGAACGCCGGGTATTCCGACGTGCGGATCGTCACCGCCGACGGCCGGCGGTCCATCTTCACGCGCAGCCAGCTATCGCCTTCCTCGATCGACACGCCGGCTTCGCGCAGCTTGTCGATCACCGCGTCGAGGATGTGCGGGCGCACGCCCGTCAGCATCACGTCGCCGCCCGCCGCCGCGACCGCGCACAGGAACGTGCCGGCCTCGATGCGGTCGGGGATCACCGAATGGCGCGCGCCGTGCAGCCGCTCGACGCCCTGGATCACGAGGCGATCGGTGCCGATGCCGTCGATTTTCGCGCCCATCGCGACCAGCAAGTGTGCGAGATCGCTCACTTCCGGCTCGCGCGCGGCGTTTTCGATCACCGTCTCGCCGTCGGCGAGCGTCGCGGCCATCAGCAGGTTTTCCGTGCCCGTCACCGTGATCATGTCGGTCACGATGCGCGCGCCTGTCAGGCGCTTCGCGCGGGCTTCGATGAAGCCGTGCTCGATGCTGATCTCGGCGCCCATCGCCTGCAGGCCCTTGATGTGCTGGTCAACCGGACGCGCGCCGATCGCGCAGCCGCCCGGCAGCGACACCTTCGCCTCGCCGAAGCGCGCGAGCAGCGGCCCGAGCACGAGGATCGACGCGCGCATCGTCTTCACGAGCTCGTACGGCGCGACGAGGTTGTCGACGCGCGACGCGTCGAGCTGCACGCGGCAGCCGTCGGTCTCGCTCTTCACGCCCATCTGGTTCAGCACCTTCAGCGTGGTACGCACGTCCTTGAGATTCGGCACGTTGTCGAGATCGACCGGATCGGCGGTGAGAAGCCCCGCGCACAGGATCGGCAGCGCGGCATTCTTCGCGCCCGACACGACGATCTCGCCCGACAGGCGGCGGCCGCCTTCGATCACGAGCTTGTCCATCCCATGGCCATGCGCTTCCCCGTTGGCGGCCGGGTGTGCCGTGGCGACGCTCTGGACGGCGTCGCGCTCGTTGACGGTGACTTGCACTCAGTGATTTCCGGTTATGCGTTCTGCCATTCGGCGGGCGTCAGCGTCTTCATGCTGAGCGCGTGAATTTCCTGTTTCATGCGATCGCCGAGCGCCGCATAGACGAGCTGGTGCCGCTGGATCGGCCGCTTGCCTTCGAAGGCCGCCGACACGATCGTCGCGAAGAAATGCTGGCCGTCGCCTTCGACTTCCAGATGCGTGCAGGCGAGACCGCCGGCGATGTATTGCTTGACCTGTTCGGGAGTCGGCAACATGGTGTAAGGCTCCTGTCGGCGCGCGCCGCCCGGATGGCGGCCGCTGCCTGTCGATATCAATGACGCAGTTTGTAGCCGGTCGCGAGCAGCCGCATCGCGATCAGCGCGAGCAGCACGAAGAAACCGGTGACGATCGCGAGGCTCGCGAACGGGTTGATGTCGGACGCGCCGAAGAACCCGAAACGGAAGCCGTCGATCATGTAGAAAAACGGATTGAGACGCGAGATCTCGCGCCACACGGGCGGCAGCGAGTGCGTCGAATAGAACACGCCGGACAGGAACGTCAGCGGCATGATCAGGAAGTTCTGGAACGCGGCGAGCTGGTCGAACTTCTCGGCCCAGATCCCGGCGATCAGGCCGAGCGTGCCGAGGATCGCCGAGCCGAGCAGCGCGAACGCAATGATGAACAGCGGCGCCGCGAAATGCATCGGGACAAACCAGATCGTCACGACGAACACGCCCGCGCCGACCGCGAGCCCGCGCACCACGGACGCGAGCACGTACGCGCCGAAGATGTCGCGATACGACAGCGGCGGCAGCAGCATGAACACGAGGTTGCCGGTGATCTTCGACTGGATCAGCGACGACGAGCTGTTCGCGAACGCATTCTGCAGCACGCTCATCATCACGAGGCCCGGTACGAGAAAGCTCACGTACTCGACGCCCGGATACACCTCGACACGGCCCGACAGCGCGTGGCCGAAGATCGTCAGGTACAACAGCGCGGTAACGATCGGCGCGCACACCGTCTGGAACGACACCTTCCAGAAACGCAGCAGTTCCTTGTAGAACAGCGTTTGAAAACCACTCATGCCAATCCCTCGATAACGTCTGCCCCGTTCATCACCTGGACGAACACATCCTCGAGGTCGGCCTTGCGGACCTCGATCTCGTCGAACGTGCAGCCCGCCGCGCGGCATTGTGCGAGGATGCGCTCGACATCGTCGTAGCTCGTCAGGCGCAGCAGGTGCTCGCCCGGCGCGCGGGCGGCCGGGTCGGACTCCAGCCCGCGCAGCTCGGACGGCAGCGCGCCGGTCGCGAGGCGCAGGTAGAGCTGCAGCCCCGCGAAGCGGCGCAGCAGCGCGTCGGTGCGGTCGAGCGCGACCACTTCGCCACGGCGCAGCATCGCGATGCGGTCGCACAGCGACTCGGCTTCCTCGAGGTAATGGGTGGTCAGCACGATCGTGTGGCCTTCGCGGTTCAGGCGCGAGATGAATTTCCACAGCGTCTGGCGCAATTCGACGTCGACGCCGGCGGTCGGTTCGTCGAGCACGATCACGGGCGGCCGGTGCACGAGCGCCTGCGCGACCAGCACGCGGCGCTTCATCCCGCCCGACAGCGCGCGCATGTTCGCATCGGCCTTCTCGGTGAGGTCGAGATTGGCCATCACTTCGTCGATCCAGTCGTCGTTGCGGCGCAGCCCGAAATAGCCGGACTGGATTCGCAGCGTCTCGCGGACGGTGAAGAACGGATCGAACACGAGTTCCTGCGGCACGACGCCGAGTGCGCGGCGCGCCCCACGGAAGTCCTTGACGACGTCGTGACCGCGCACCGAGATACTGCCTTCGTCGGCCCGGGCGAGCCCGGCGAGGATACTGATGAGCGTGGTCTTGCCTGCGCCGTTGGGGCCGAGCAGACCGAAAAACTCGCCTTCCTCGACCGACAGGCTGACGCCCTTGAGCGCCTGAAGCGACTTGTAGCGCTTCTTGACGTGACGGATTTCTATGGCTGACATGACTGTGCGCGACGCCAGGGCCGCGACGCCTATTCTGTGCTTGCTGCGAATGAAAATGGGGGCCGGACGCCGATTGGCTGCCCCGCAAAACGCTTGATTATAGGGCAAACCGGCTGGGGGAGCCGGTGCCGGCGGCACGCGGCCTGAAGCTTGCGCGCGCCGGGCGGCGCGGCAGGCTCCGGTCGGACAGCGTCAATGTCGCCCGGTGCCTTCGATGAGCGTGTCGACGCCGTAGGCGCGCGCGAGGCTGGCGAGCTTCGGGGGGAGATTGAGGATGTCGAGGGTCGCGCCGCGCGCTTTGGCGGCACGTTGCCATGCGAGCAGCACGGCGAGCGCGGACGAGTCGAACTGCGTCAGCGTCGCGCAATCGACGGCGGTCGCGCCTCCGCCGATGCGCGCAAGACCGTCCGCGAGCGCGGACTTCGCGCTTGCGACGGTCAGCGAGGAGCCGGCTTCGAAGCCGCTCACGACGCTTGCTTGCCGGCGGCAAGTTGCTGGTTGCGCTGCGTGAGGAACTGGATCAGGCCATCCACGCCGCTTTGCTGAATCTTTTCGTTGAACTGCTGCTGGTACGTCTGGATCAGCCATGCGCCGAGCACGTTCAGGTCATACACCTTCCAGCCGCCGGCCGTCTTGTACAGGCGGTAATCGATCTGGACCGGCTGGCCGTTGTTCATCGCGACCGTCTTGACCACGACATCGGTATCGGCCGGATCGGCACGGAACGGCGGGTACTGGATCTGCTGGTCCGGCTTCAGCTGCGCCAGTGCGCCCGAGTACGTGCGGATCAGCAGCAGCTTGAACTGCTCCTGAACCTGCTGCTGCTGCTCGGCCGTCGCGGTGCGCCAGTTGCGGCCCATCGCGAGCTGCGTGGTGCGGCGGAAATCGGTGTACGGCAGGATGTCCTTGTTGACGATCGTGATGATGCGGTTGGTGTCGCCCTGCTTGATCGTCTGCTGCTTGACTTCGTCGAGCACCTGCTGCGTCGCCGTCTTGATCAGCGCCTGCGGATTCGACTGGTCGACTTGCGCGTGGGCTGCGCTGCCGAACGAGAACAGCGCCGCGAAAACGGGGATCAGGAACAGTTTTTTCATCATAGTGACCTGCATGAATGAGTCGATGCGGAGGTTGGAGCAGGTAGCTTACGCGCAAGTTCGCGCACGCTACCGACTGAATCGTTTCCGGCTGTAACGAATGTAAATCCGTCAGTGCAGCCGGATGCTCGGGAAGCGGAACCCGCCCGGCGACGGCGGTGCGACCTGCATCGCCGGCACGTTCGTTTCGCTGGCCGGGTTCGGCGATTCGGCCGTGCCCGAAGCCGGCGCGGCCACCGCCGCGCCCGATGCGCCTGCCGGCGCCGTTGCACCGCCCACCGCCGCTGCGCCCGCCGCACCGGCCGCGCCGGCTGCCGCCGGTGCCGCGCCGTCTTCCGGCAGGTCGTACTTCGGCAGCGCATCGTTGCTCGACGTCGCGGCCGCCTCGCCGCGCGCATTGCTGATCAGCATCTGGCGGCGTTGCAGGTACGCATTACGTACGAACGAATACTTGTCGAGCGCCGCGGCATCCAGCACGTCGCCCGCCCCGAGCAGGTTCGAACGCGTGTTGACGAGGTTGACGCCGAACAGGCCCCAGCTCAGGCCATCCGGCTTCACGTAGGTCAGCGGGTTGCCGACGTAGTCGACGCCCAGGCCCGCCGTGTCGCGCAGCGTGCTCGGGCCGAGCAGCGGCAGCACGAGGTACGGGCCCGACGGCATGCCGTAGCGGCCCATCGTGATCCCGAAGTCGGCCGTGTGCTTCGGCAGCTTCGCGATCGTCGCGACGTCGAACAGGCCGCCGACGCCGAACACCGTGTTGATCACGACGCGCATGATGTCGCCGACGCCGTCGGCAATCCGCAACTGCACGATGTTGTTCGCCGCGATGTAGACGTCGCCGATGTTCGAGAAGAAGTTCGTCACGCTGTCGCGCACCGGCTGCGGCACCACGTACTGGTAGCCCTTCGCGACCGGCTTCAGCGCATACGTGTCGACCGTGTCGTTGAACTTGTACATCGACCGGTTGAAGCCTTCGAGCGGATCGCCCTTGGTCGGCGTCTGCACGGTCGCGCAGCCGCTCAACGCGGCGACTGCCGCTACCGCCAGCGCGGCCTGCCTGATGCGGATCGTCTGCATGGTCATTCCCTCTTGTTCTCTCGTGTGGTTATTGGGCCGCCGAACCGGACGCGGCGGACACCGCCGACGCCGGCACCGCCACCGGTGCGGGTGCGGCCGGCGCACCGGCTGCCGGCTTCGCACCGCCCGCATCGGCGGCCTTGCTGTACAGGAACTGGCCGATCAGGTTCTCGAGCACGATCGCCGATTGCGTCATCGTGATCGTATCGCCCGACTTCAGCATTTCGGTGTCACCGCCCGGATCGAGGCCGATATATTGCTCGCCGAGCAGGCCCGACGTCAGGATCTTCGCCGACGAATCCTTCGGGAACTGATACTGGCCGTCGACATCGATCGTGACAAGTGCCTGGTACGTATTCGTGTCGAAGCCGATCGACTTCACGCGGCCGACCACGACGCCCGCGCTCTTCACGGCCGCGCGCGGCTTCAGCCCGCCGATATTGTCGAATTTCATCCTCACGGAATAGGTCGGCTGAAACGACAGCGAGCTCATGTTGCCGACCTTCAGGGCCAGGAACAGCACCGCAAGGAAGCCCACCACCACGAACAGGCCGACCCAGAAGTCGAGAGCAGTCTTTTTCATCGTCATCCCAAAATTTGGCTTGGCTGAGGCTTAGCTGAACATCAGCGCGGTCAGCAGGAAATCAAGGCCGAGTACGGCGAGCGACGCGAACACGACCGTCTTGGTCGTCGCGCGCGACACGCCCTCGGGCGTGGGCTTCGCTTCATACCCTTGAAACAGTGCAATGAAGGTCACGGCGAACCCGAACACGATGCTCTTGATCACGCCGTTGCCGACGTCGGCCCAGACTTCGACCCCGCCCTGCATCTGTGACCAGAACGCACCCGGATCGACACCGATCAGCACGACGCCGACCACGTAACCGCCGAGCACGCCGACCGCGTTGAAGATCGCCGCCAGCAGCGGCATCGCGATGATGCCGGCCCACATGCGCGGCGCGATCACGTTCTTGATCGGATCCACCGCCATCATCTCGAGCGCGGTGAGCTGCTCGCCGGCTTTCATCAGACCGATCTCGGCCGTGAGCGACGTGCCCGCGCGGCCCGCGAACAGCAGCGCGGTGACGACCGGCCCGAGCTCACGCACGAGCGACAACGCGACCAGCAGGCCGAGCGCCTGCTCGGAACCGTAGCGGTTCAGCGTGTAATAGCCCTGCAGGCCGAGCACGAAGCCGACGAACAGCCCCGACACGGCAATGATCACGAACGAATAGTTGCCGAGGAAGTGGATCTGCTTCGTGACCAGCCGCGGCCGGCGCAGCAGCGGGAAGAATTCCAGCACGAGGCGCACGAACAGCCGCGTGCCGTAGCCCGCGCGTTCGAGGCCGCCGATGACGTAACGTCCGATCGCGCTGATCATGCGCGCCCTCCGCCGAGCCCGAAATCCGCTGCGAGCGGCGGGCTCGTGTAATGAAATTTGAACGGGCCGTCCGGCGCGCCGTCGATGAATTGCCGCACGCTCGGATCGGTCGACGCGCGCAGCTCGTCGGGCGTGCCCTGTGCGAGCACGCCGCCGTTGGCCAGGAAATACACGTAGTCGGCGATCGCGAACGATTCCGGCACGTCGTGCGTGACGAGGATCGACGTCGCGCCCAGCGCCTGGTTCAGCGTGCGGATCAGGTTCGCGGTGATGCCGAGCGAGATCGGATCGAGGCCCGCGAACGGCTCGTCGTACATGATGAGCTGCGGATCGAGCGCGATCGCGCGGGCCAGCGCGATGCGGCGCGCCATCCCGCCCGATACCTCGGACGGCATCAGGTCGCGCGCGCCGCGCAGCCCGACCGCGTTGAGCTTCATCAGCACGAGGTCGCGGATCAGGTCTTCGGGCAGGTCGGTGTGCTCGCGCAGCGCGAACGCGACGTTCTCGAACACCGACATGTCGGTGAACAGCGCGCCGAACTGGAACAGCATGCCCATCTTGCGGCGCAGCGCGTACAGGCCGTCGCGCGTTTGCGCGCCGACATCGGCACCGTCGAACAGCACCTGGCCGCGGCGTGCGCGCACGAGGCCGCCGATCAGGCGCAGCACGGTCGTCTTCCCGCAACCCGACCCGCCCATGACCGCAACAACCTGCCCACGCCCGAAGCGCAGGTTCAGGTTGGACAGGACGAGGCGGTCGCCGTAGCCAAAGTCGACGTCGCGAAGTTCCAGCAGTGTCTCGGTAGGAGTGGGGCTCACGGAGCTGACAGTCCTTTTACGCAGAACGCCGAATTATAGGGCCTGCATTGGAATGATGTCGTGAAGCCGTTCCGGGCCCTGCGGTCAATGATTGTCAAATTGTCCGGGAAAACATTGCCGCAACGCACCAATGGTAGCCCGATAGTCGGTCGCGCCCGTCACCGCACTGACTACCGCGACACTGCCGACGCCCGTTGCCAGCACGGCTGGCAGCTCATCGAGCCCCACCCCGCCGATCGCGACGAGCGGCGCCCGGGCGCCCGCGAAGCGCGCATAGCGGGCGATCCGAGCGAGGCCCTGTGGCGGCGCAGCAACGGCCTTGGTCGCGGTCGCGTACACGGGGCCGAGCGCAAGGTAGCTCGGGCGCTCATGCAGCGCCCGCAATATTTCGTAATAACCGTGGCTCGAAAGTCCGAGCCGCAGGCCCGCGCGCGCGATCGCGGCCAGATCGGCCGTTTCGAGGTCTTCCTGGCCGAGATGAACGCCGTATGCACCCTCTTCTGCGGCGATCTTCCAGTGATCGTTGATGAACACGCGCGCATCGGGATAGCGGCGCCCGGCCGCCACCGAGCGGACGACTTCCCGCCGCATCACATCCGGCGTCGCGCCTTTCACACGCAGTTGCACGGTTCGCACGCCGCAATCGAGCACGCGCTCGACCCATTCGGCGTCCGGCACGACCGGATAGAGGCCGAGTTGCGCGGGGCACGGCGCGAACGCAGGTTCGGGCGCGGCCGGCAGCCCGGCAACACGCGGGAACTGTGCGGCGTCGACCGGCCACGCATCGGCGGCGCGCGTTTCATCGCCGTCGCGCCAGGCCAGCGCCAGCACCAGCGCGTCGATCGGCGCGAAGCCGCAATCGAGGAACGCCGCGAGCGCCGCGATCCAGTCGTCTCCGAGCGGATGCGCGGCGTCGAGTGCGTAGCGCGCGCCCGCCGTGTGAAGCACCGCGCCCTGCTCGGCGAATTCGATCGCGACCGCGCCGGGCGCCGCGGGCCGCGACGCAGCCGACGCGCGCGCCTGCGCGGCGCGGTCGCCTGCCGAAACGATCAGCACGTCGCCATCGGCCGGCACATCGGGCACCGCGACGCAGAGCCGCCACGGCGCAGCACCGCGCGGCCAGTCGCCGAGCCGCGCGCGAATCCGTTCGGCCGCTTCGGCCAGTTCGTCGGCCGGCGGCCAGAATGCATCGGCGAAACGCGCGCTCATGCGCCGCCTCCGTCCTGGTGCCAGAACGGCATCCCGACGACCGGCGTGCTCGCATGCGCGGTCTCGCGCGCATCCATCGGCCCGGCGAGATAGGCGGCACGGCCGGCCTCGACGCCCTGCGCAAACGCGCGCGCCATGATCTCGGGGTGCGTGGCCTGCGACACGGCGGTGTTCAGCAACACGCCGTCGAACCCCCACTCCATCACCTGGCACGCATGCGACGGCACGCCGAGCCCCGCGTCGACGATCAGCGGTACGTCAGGCAGCCGCTCGCGCAGCACACGCAGGCCGTACGGGTTCACGACGCCCTTGCCCGTGCCGATCGGCGCGCCCCACGGCATCAGCGCCTCGCAGCCGACGTCGAGCAGGCGCCGGCCGATCACCAGATCCTCGGTGCAGTACGGCAGCACCTTGAAACCGTCCTTGACCAGTTGCGCGGCCGCTTCGATCAGGCCGACCGGATCGGGCTGCAGCGTGTAGTCGTCGCCGATCAGTTCGAGCTTGATCCAGTCGGTGCCGAAGACCTCGCGCGCCATGTGCGCGGTCGTCACGGCTTCTGCGACGGTCTGGCAGCCAGCCGTGTTCGGCAGCAGCGGCACCGCGTGACGCTTGAGCAGGTCGAAGAAGCCGGCTTCGGCCGTGCCGCCCGTCATCTGGCGGCGCAGCGCGACCGTCACCATCCCGGGACGCGACGCGGCGATCGAATCGGACAGCGACTGCAGCGACGGATAGCGCGACGTGCCGAGCAGCACGCGGCTTGCGAAAGTTTCGCCGTACAGCGTCAACGCGTCGGCGGAGGTGAGGGACTTCATGTCGTTTTCCTGAAAGAGCGGGGACGAACCGGCGGCGCTCAGCCGCCCGCGACCGGGTGCACGACGTCGAGCTTGTCGCCCGCCGCGAGTGCACGCGCCGCGTGCTGCGTGCGCGCGACGAAGTCGCCGTTCAGCGCGACCGCATACGGCGGACGCGCGCCGTACGCGGCGAGTGCGTCGGCCACCGTGGCGCCGTCGGGCAACGTCAGGTTCTGTTGATTGATCTGGATATCCATGAGGCTTCGTCGAATTCGGTCGGCAGCACGCGTCAGGCCGGCTGGCGCGCGTCGTTGCGGTGATGAAGGAGCGCCGGCCAGCGCTCGGCGTCGCGCCACGCGGCGAACGCATCGGCATCGCCGAACGCGCCGCCGAGCGCGCCTTCGGCGACCGCGACCGCCGCGTGCGCGACTTCCGGCGCGATCATGAAGCCGTGCCGGTACAGGCCGTTGACGGCGAGCGTCGACGCGCCGTCCCAGATCACCGCCGGGCGATGATCGGGCAGCGTCGGCCGGCACTGCGCATTGAGCTCGAGGATGCGCGCCTCGCCGAACGCCGGATGCACGGAGAACGCCGCGCTCAGCAGTTCGAGCGCGGAGCGCACGCTGACGGGCGACATGTCCTCGCCCTCCACCTCGGTCGCGCCGATCACATAGAGATCGTCCTGCTTCGGTGCGATGTAAAGCGGGTAGCGCGGATGCAGCAGCCGCACGGGCCGGGTGAGCCCGATGCCGGGCGCGTGCACACGCGCGACTTCGCCGCGGATGCCGCGCAACGCGGGCAGCGCGGGTTTCGCGCCGAGCCCGCGGCAATCGATCGTGAAATGCGCGGCGGGCAGGTTCGCATCGTCGATCGTGACGTGCCAGTGCAGGTCGACGCCGCGCTCGGCGAGGCCGGCCGCGAGCGCACGCAGCGCCTGGCGATTGTCGAGCTGGCCTTCGTTCGGCAGCAGCAGGCCGCGCGCGAAGCGGCCCGCGAGCACGGGCTCGGCCGCGTCGACCTGCGCGCCGGCGAGCGTGACGAAACCGCGGTCGAGCAGGTCGGCCGGCGCATTCGCACGCACGCGCCGCTCGAACAGCGGCGCCTCCGCGCGATCGGCGTGATGCCAGACGACGAGCGTGCCGTGATGCTGGAAGAAGACGGGTTCGGGCAGTTCCGCGAGCCACTGCGGCCAGCGCGCAAGCGACGCGGCGCCCAGCTCGGTGATCAGCAGCTCCGCGCTCGCCGCCTCCGCGAGCGGCGCGAGCATCGCGGCCGCGATCCACGCGGCCGACTGCTCGCCGTCCGGGCCGCCGCGCTCGTAAAGCGCGACGCGATGCCCGTCGCGTGCGAGCCGCCAGGCGATCAGGCGGCCGACGAGGCCGCCGCCGAGTACCGCGAAATCGGGTCGGGAATCCCGGGCGTTCATCGCGCGCCCTCCGCACGAGCACGCACGACGAGCGTCGACGCGCACGCGCCGCCGCATGCGAACGCACGCGGCATCGGGCCGGAAACCATGCAAAAGACTGAAGATTGTGCGGTCATCATTCCTTCCGTAACGCGCAAGGCGCGTACCCAAAAGGACGAAACCGGCAGCAAAGGCCGGCCGGGCGGGACAAGGGCGCTGACCATGTGGGATGGCAGCCAGCGCGACCCGGCGGGATCAGAAACTTCCCTCGCCGGTATTACCCGGATCGGGTGCGAAGGGTCTTTCTCAGCCTCATCGCGCTGTCCGGAACATCTGCCGGCCGCGCCACGAAGCACCCCTGTTTCGTCGTCGGCCATTAGACCATAAAAGCGGAAAGCGCCGCAAACTGTCCCCCTTGCGGCAAATTCGCCGTCGTGCCGCGCCGCTCTGGCACAATGCCCGCAGGCCGGCCGCGCGAGCGGCCGGTTGCCGCGTCACCGCCGGCCTTAAGTGCCGTTTAAGTCGCGCGGGCGACCATCCGGACGCCCGCCGTCAGTCGGCGCCGCGTCCCGGCATGCCGTATCGCGGCGCGCGCCCGGCTTCGCCCGGCCCGCGCGCCGGCTACTCATCAGGAAGCACATGACCCAATCGATCGATCCCGTCCGCTCCGCCTCCGACGCGCCGCAGGACGAGCGCCCGGTATCCGCATGGAGCCTCATCAAGCCCTACTGGGTATCGTCCGAATGGAAAATCGCGTGGGGCCTGCTGGTCACGATCATCGCGATCAACCTCTGCGTGGTCTGGATCAACGTCCGGCTGAACAAATGGAACGCGGAGTTCTACAACGCGCTGCAGTCGAAGGACGTCCACGACTTCCCGAACCTGCTGATGCAATTCTCCGCGCTCGCGTTCGCCTTCATCATCCTCGCCGTGTACGGCCGCTACTTGCGGCAGATGCTCGGCTTTCGCTGGCGCCAGTGGCTCACCGACCGCTTTCTCGGCCAGTGGCTCGGCGATCGCGCGTTCTACCGGATCGAGCGTGACCGCCTCGCCGACAACCCCGACCAGCGGATCACCGACGACCTCCAGTCGTTCGCGACGACCACGCTCGCGCTGTCGCTCGACCTGCTGTCGACGGTCGTCACGCTCGTGTCGTTCATCACGATCCTGTGGTCGCTCGCCGGCGCGCTGACGATTTCGCTCGGCGCGACGCCGATCGCGATCCCCGGCTACATGGTGTGGGCGGCCGCACTGTACGCGGTGGTCGGCTCGCTGATCATCCAGAAGGTCGGCCATCCGCTCGTATCGATCAACTACCAGCAACAGCGCGTCGAGGCCGACTTCCGCTTCGGGCTGATCCGCGTGCGCGAGAACGCCGAGCAGATCGCGTTCTACGACGGCGAGAAGACCGAGACCGGCAACGCGCAAAACCTCTTCATGCGCATCCGCGACAACTGGTGGCGCGTGATGAAGTACACGAAGCGGCTCACGTTCGTGCTGAGCTTCTACGGGCAGATCGCGATCATCTTCCCGCTCGTCGTCGCCGCGCCGCGCTATTTCGCGGGCGCGTTCTCGTTCGGTGTGCTGATGCAGATCTCGTCCGCGTTCGGCACCGTCAGCGATTCATTCTCGTGGTTCATCAACAGTTACTCGACCCTCGTCGAGTGGCGCGCCACCGTCAACCGTCTGCGCGAATTCAAGCGCGTGATGCGCACGTCGCACCTGAAGGAAAGCCTGTCGCCCGCGACCGAGCACGGCGGCATCAACCTGCACTACGTCGACGATGCGAAGCTGTCGACGTCGTCGCTCAAGCTCGCGCTGCCGAACGGCAACGCGCTCGCGACCATCGGCAGCGTCACGATCGAGCCCGGCTCGCGCTGGCTCGTGATCGGCAAGTCGGGTTCCGGCAAGAGCACGTTCATGCGCGCGCTCGCGGGCCTGTGGCCGTTCGGCGACGGCGCGATCGATGCGCCGGTCGGCGCGCGGATGATGTTCGTGCCGCAAACGAGCTACCTGCCGATCGGCACGCTGAAGGCCGCGCTCACCTATCCGGCGACGGCCGACGCGTTCAGCGACGAAGCCTGCCGCGACGCACTGCGCGCTTGCCGCCTCGAGGATTACGTCGACCGCCTCGACGAGACCGCGCACTGGACCCGCGTGCTGTCGCCGGGCGAACAGCAGCGCTTGGCCGGCGCGCGCGTACTGCTGCACAAGCCCGACTTCCTGTTCCTCGACGAAGCGACCAGCGCGCTCGACGCCGACAACGAAGCGCGCCTGTACCACCTGTTCGCCGAACGGCTGCCGAAGGCCGCGATCGTCAGCATCGCGCACCGCGAATCGCTGGCCGCGTTCCACGTCGGCACGATCAACGTCGAGCGCGTGAACGACAGCGACAAGGTCGCGGCTTGAGCGCACGCGCCGCGCACATCGCACGGATTGCGCTGATCACCGGCGCGGGTTCCGGGATCGGCGCGGCGCTCGCGCGGCGGCTCGCGGCGCCTGGCATCGCGCTGGCGCTGCACGCGCGCGGCGCGGACGAAGCGGCGCGCGCCCGGCTTGCCGAGGTCGCCCACGCGTGCACGGCGGCCGGCGCGGAATGCGTCACGCTCACCGGCGATCTCGGCGAGCCGGGCGTCGCCGCGTCGCTCGTCGATGCAACCGCATCACGCTTCGGCGGGCTCGATCACCTGGTCGCCAACGCGGGCTTCGCCGCCCGGCAATCCCTTTCCGGTCTTTCCTCGGACGCGCTCGCGTCCGCCTTCGCGGCGATGCCCGGCGCGTTCTCCGCGCTCGCGGGCCGCGCGCGGCCGCTTCTCGAAGCGTCGGTGGCGCCGCGGATCGTAGCGGTCAGCTCGTTCGTCGCGCACCGCTACCGCGCCGACGCACCGTTCGCGGCCACCGCCGCGGCGAAGGCGGCGCTCGAATCGCTCGTGCGCTCCGCCGCTGCCGAATTCGCCGCGCGCGGCATCACCGTCAACGCGGTCGCGCCCGGCTTCACGCGCAAGGACCATGGGCCGAGCGCCGGCAACGCCGCCGCATGGGTGCAGGCCGAACAGGCGACACCGCTCGGCCGGATCGCCGAACCCGACGACGTCGCCGCGCTGATCGCGTTCCTGCTGTCGGACGCCGCGCGACAGATTACCGGCCAGGTCATTCATGTCGACGGTGGCCTGACGCTCTGAAGCAAGGGCGTGCGCCGTGCCGGCGCACGGGCCGTCACACCGTTGCCCGGGCCTGCGTGGCGCCCGAGCGCGACCGGATCGGGTCATCACGCTTTCCCCGAAAGCACGCCCACCGCCCGCACCGTTCATTGCGCCGCCACGCACCCGCACCCGCCTTTTTGGCACCCCGCATCGCGCCCGTAAAATAGCCGCCAGACGGCAGCGCGAGACGAGACAAAAGAGGGGGCGGCAAGCATGCAGGCATTCCAGTGGTTCAACGAACTGTCGACGCGCGAACGCAGGACGCTGTACGCCGGCTTCGGCGGCTACGCGGTCGATGCGTTCGACTTCATGATCTATTCGTTCCTGATCCCGACGCTGATCGCCACCTGGGGCATGACGAAGAGCGAGGCCGGGATGATCGCGACGAGCTCGCTGATCTCGTCGGCGCTCGGCGGCTGGGTCGCCGGCATCCTCGCCGACCGCTACGGCCGCGTGCGCGTGCTGCAGTGGACCATTGCGACCTTCGCGCTGTTCACCTGCCTGTCCGGTTTCACGCATTCGTTCTGGCAACTGCTCGCGACGCGCACGCTGCAGGGCTTCGGCTTCGGCGGCGAATGGTCGGTCGTGACGATCATGATGGCCGAGACGATTCGCTCGCCCGAGCACCGCGGGAAAGCGGTCGGCACCGTGCAGAGCAGCTGGTCGTTCGGTTGGGGCGCGGCCGCGATCCTCTACTGGGCGTTCTTCGCGCTGCTGCCCGAGCAGGTCGCGTGGCGCGCGTGCTTCTGGATCGGCATCGTGCCCGCGCTGTGGATCCTGTACATCCGCCGCAACGTCACCGATCCCGACGTTTACACGGCCACCCGCCGCGCGCGCGACGAAGGTCGCGTGTCGGGCCACTTCCTCGAGATCTTCTCGCCACCGCACCTGCGCGCGACGCTGTTCGGCAGTGCGCTGTGCACCGGAATGCTCGGCGGCTACTACGCGATCACGACGTGGCTGCCCACCTACCTGAAAACCGTCCGCCACCTGTCGGTGTTCAACACGAGCGGCTATCTCGTCGTGCTGATCGTCGGCTCGTTCGTCGGCTACGTGGTCGGTGCGATCCTGTCCGACCGGCTCGGCCGCCGCGCGTCGTTCATCCTGTTCGCGATCGGCTCGTTCTCGCTCGGCATGGCGTACACGATGTTGCCGATCACCGACACCGCGATGCTGCTGCTCGGTTTCCCGCTCGGCATCGTCGTGCAGGGGATCTTCGCGGGCGTCGGCGCGTACCTGTCGGAGCTGTATCCGGGTGCGATCCGCGGTTCGGGACAAGGCTTCTGCTACAACCTCGGGCGCGGGCTCGGTTCGTTCTTCCCGATCCTCGTCGGCTCGCTGTCGCAGTCGATGTCGCTCGTGAAGGCGATCGGCCTCGTGGCGGGCGGCGGCTACCTGCTCGTGATCGTCGCCGCGCTCGTGCTGCCGGAAACGCGCGGCAAGTCGCTCGTCGACGACCCGGCCGTCGCGTCGTGAGCGGCCTCTTCGTTCCGGAAACCGCATGCACGTGATCGTTCTCGGCGCCGGCGTGATCGGCGTCACCACCGCCTGGCACCTGCGCGAAGCAGGCTGCGACGTCACCGTGATCGAGCGCGAGTCCGATGTCGCGCAGGCGACGAGCCTCGGCAACGCGGGCGTGATCGCGCCCGGCTACGTGACGCCATGGGCCGCGCCCGGGATGCCCGGCAAGATCCTCAAGTACCTGTTCAAGCCCGCTTCGCCGCTGATTTTCCGGCCGACGCTCGACGCCGCGCAGTGGCGCTGGATCGCGCGCTGGCTGCGCGAATGCGAATTCGAGCGGTTCCGCGTGAACAAGCAGCGGATGCAACGCATCGCGTATTACAGCCGCGCGTGCCTGCATGCGTTTCGCGACAGCCATCCGTTCGACTACGGCGCAAGCCGCGGCTACCTGCAACTGCTGCGCGGCGCGTTCGACGTCGAGATGGTGCAGCCCGCGCTGAAGGTGCTGCGCGACGCCGGCATCGCGTTTCGCGAACTCGACGCGGCCGGCTGCACGGCAATCGAGCCGGGTTTGCGGTGGGCACGACAGGCGCCCGTCGGCGGCATCTACCTGCCCGACGACGAAGCCGGCGACTGCGCACGCTTCACGCGCGAACTGCGAGCGCTGTGCGAAAACAACGGCGTGACGTTTCGCTTTCGCACGGGAGTGCAGGCGCTCGACGTTGAAGCCGGCCGGGTGCGCGGCGTGCGAATCGTCGGCAACGGCGACGGCGACGAGGACGGCGGACCGCATCCGCACGCATCGAACCCCGGCGGCCGGCACCGCGACGCGCGGCTTGCGGCCGATGCGATCGTCGTCGCGCTCGGCGTCGACAGCGCCGGCCTGCTGCGGCCGCACGGCATCGACGTGCCGCTGTATCCGGTGAAGGGCTACTCGGCGACGCTCGCCGTCGTCGACGACGAAAAATCGCCGCACGCCGCGCTGATGGACGAATCGCTGAAGACGGCGATCACGCGTTTCGGCCCGACGCTGCGCGTCGCGGGTACCGCGGAACTCGGCAACCGGCACGCAGCGCTGCGCCAGCAGGCGCTCGATACGCTGATGAAGGTGCTCGACGACTGGTTCCCGCACGCGGCCGATCGGGCATCGGCACGCTTCTGGGTCGGCCGCCGGCCGATGACGCCCGACGGGCCGCCGCTGCTGGGCGCGAGCGGGATCGACGGACTCTGGCTGAACGTCGGCCACGGCTCGACGGGCTGGGCGATGTCGATGGGGTCGGGGAAGGTGGTGGCGGATCTCGTCACGGGGCGAGAACCGGAGATCGATCTGTCGGGGTTGACGCTCGCGCGCTACGGGTAGCAGGCCGAACGTCGCGCAACGTCACCGAAGCGCAGCAATCCACCCGCATGAGGCATGACAACGGTGACGGCGGGCCATCGCCAGGTCTCGCCACAACGGCTCAACCCGCCGCCTCGCCATCCGCCCGCGCAATTGGCGCCGACACGATCGGCCGATGCGACACGCCCTCATGTGACAGCCGGCTTTCGAACAGCGTGAGCGCGTCGAACCGCAGCGCGACCGGCCGCTTCACCGCACCGCCATGCGCCGGCTGCCCGACCGCATCGTGCGGCAACCGCGCGAGCGTCACATGCGGGCGGAACGGCCGCCGGTCGGCCGGCACGCCGAGCTCGCGCAGCTTCGCCGACAGCGCGGCATTCAACGCCGCACACGCCGGCTCGGCGGCCAGTTCCGCGACGATCAGCCGTGCGCGCGGCAGGCTCGGCCACCATGCGATCCGTTCGACCGGCATCAACGGCAGCGCATGCGCGGCCGCAAGCGCCGGCAGGCACGCGGCCAGTTCGTCGCAGCACACCCGCTCGATCGCCCCGACGAACGCGAGCGTCACGTGCAGTTGAGCGGGCAGCGGACGCCGCGCGCCCCGGGTAACCGGCAACGCGTGCAGCGCGTCGCGCGATGCCGCATCGGGCATCAGCGCAACGAACACGCGCAGCCGGTCGCCGTTCATGACTCGCTCGCCACCGCGCGCGGCACGCGCGTCGGATCAGTCGCGACCGGACGCTGCGGCAGCGGGCCATGCTCGCCCCATACGTCGATCGGCAACACGTTCGCGAGTTCCGGAATCGTGTTGCGCGTGAACACCGGATCAGCCACGCCTTCCGCGCGCTGGCGGCGATAGTCGCGCCATGCCGCGTGCGCGTACTTGCCGAGCGCGAGGATCGCGATCAGGTTGATGATCGCCATCAGCCCCATGCTCGTATCGGCCATCGCCCACACGAGCGGCAGTTGCCCGACGCTGCCGAACATCACCATCGCGAGCACCGCGACGCGGAACAGCGGCAGCACGCCGCGCCGCTTCGTGATGAATTCGACGTTGCCTTCCGCATACGCGTAGTTGCCGATCACCGACGAGTACGCGAAGAAGAAGATCGCGAACGCCATGTAGATGCCGCCCCAGTCGCCGACGTGGCTCGCGATCGAGCGCTGCGTGAGCGCCGCGCCTTCCATGCCGGTGCCCAGCTCGTACTGGCCCGACAGCAGGATCACGAAGGCGGTCGCGCTGCAGATCACGATCGTGTCGACGAACACGCCGAGCATCTGGATCAGCCCCTGCACGACCGGATGCCGCGTGCTGGCCGTTGCCGCCGCATTCGGCGCGCTGCCCATGCCGGCCTCGTTCGAGAACAGCCCGCGCTTCACACCCATCGCAACTGCTTGGCTAACCGCATAGCCCGTCAGGCCACCCGCCGCCTGCTCGAGACCGAACGCGCTCTTCACGATCAGCGCGATCACGCCCGGCACCAGCGCGATATGTGTCGCGACCGCATAGACCGCCAGCGCGAGGTAGCCGATCGCCATCAGCGGCACGATCACCTGGGCAACCGCCGCGATCCGGCGGATTCCGCCGAAGATGATCGGCGCGGTCAGCAGCACGAGCCCGAGACCGACGCTCGCGCGGCTCCAGCCGAACGACGTGTCGAATGCATCGGCGATCGCGTTGGCCTGCACCGCATTGAACACGAAGCCGAACGCGAGGATCAGCGACAGCGAGAACAGCACACCGAAGCCGCGCGAGCGCAGGCCCGTCTGGATGTAGTACGCGGGGCCGCCGCGATAGCTGCCGTCCGGGTGCGACACCTTGAAGATCTGCGCGAGCGTCGCCTCGACGAACGCGGACGACATCCCGACGAGCGCCGTCATCCACATCCAGAAGATCGCGCCCGGACCGCCAACCGTCAGCGCAACCGCGACGCCGGCGATGTTGCCGGTGCCCACGCGGCTCGCGAGCCCGGTCGCGAACGCCTGGAACGACGAGATGCTGCCCGGCTCACCCTTGCTGCCGACCAGCTTCACGCTGAGCAACAGCGCCTTCAGCTGGATCATCCGGAACCGCAACGTGAACCACAGGCCTACGCCGAGCAGCAGCGCGATCAGCACGTAGTTCCACAACACGCCGTTGACGGCGTCGATCAGCCCTTGCACGAGTGCTTCCATCCAGAATCCTTGTAAATAGGGTCGTCACATGTGATGGCCGCTCGCTTCACGGCCCGAGGGGCGACATGATATGACAATTTGCAAGGATCATTACAAAACGAAAGATTTGAGATGACGGGAAATTGCGGCCGGATGTGACCAGATTAGGCGACGCTTCGCGAAAATGCGGAGGTACCAGGATCGTGAAACCGCGATACCGAGAAGAGTCGTGATATGTCCGGCGCGGTGGCAGACGCACCGATACGCCGGCCGCATACGGAACGCGCAGCGCCCACGCGGCCTGTCACCGAATCGCGCGTACAAAAAAACCGGGCGCCCTTTCGGACGCCCGGTTTCTACGACGGCTACCGACCCGCGCTTAACGCGGCAGGTTCGAATGCCCCATCAGGTACGCATCGACCGAGCGCGCGCACTGGCGGCCTTCGCGGATCGCCCACACCACGAGCGACTGGCCGCGGCGCATGTCGCCCGCCGCGAACACCTTGTCGACCGACGTGTAGTACGAACGATCGCCTTCGGTCGCCGCACGCGCATTGCCGCGCGCATCCTTCGCGACGCCGAATGCCTCGAGCACCGGTGCCGCGGGCTGCGTGAAGCCCATCGCGAGCAGCACGAGGTCGGCCTTCATTTCGAACTCGGAGCCCGGCACTTCCTGCATCTTGCCGTCCTTCCACTCGACACGCACCGCGATCAGCTTCTCGACCTTGCCGTTCTTGCCTTCGAGACGCTTCGTCGCGACCGCCCAGTCGCGCTCGCAACCTTCTTCATGCGACGACGACGTGCGCAGCTTGATCGGCCAGTACGGCCACACGAGCGGCTTGTTTTCCTCTTCCGGCGGCTGCGGCAGCAGCTCGAACTGCGTGACCTGCTTCGCGCCATGACGGTTCGACGTGCCGACGCAGTCCGAACCCGTGTCGCCACCACCGATCACGATCACGTGCTTGCCCTTCGCGAGCAGCTGGTCGACGAGCTTGTCGCCCGCGTTCACACGGTTCTGCTGCGGCAGGAAGTCCATCGCGTAATGCACGCCCGCGAGTTCGCGGCCCGGCACCGGCAGGTCGCGCGGCGTTTCCGAGCCGCCCGCGATCACGACCGCGTCGAATTCTTCCTTCAGCGTCTCCGGCGAGATGGTTTCCTTTGCCAGGCTGCCGATCGACTCGGGCAGTGGATCCTTGCCGATGAACACGCTGGTGCGGAACGTCACGCCTTCCGCTTCCATCTGGCGCATGCGGCGGTCGATCAGCCACTTCTCGAGCTTGAAGTCGGGGATCCCGTAACGCAGCAGGCCGCCGACACGATCGTTCTTCTCGAACACCGTCACGTCGTGGCCCGCGCGCGCGAGCTGCTGCGCGGCGGCGAGGCCCGCGGGGCCCGAGCCGACGACCGCGACCTTCTTGCCCGTCTTGTGCTCGGCCGGCAGCGGCTTCACCCAGCCTTCCGCCCAGGCCTTGTCGATGATCGCGTGCTCGATCGACTTGATGCCGACCGGGTCGTTGTTGATCCCGAGCGTGCACGCTGCCTCGCACGGTGCCGGGCAGATGCGGCCCGTGAATTCCGGGAAGTTGTTGGTCGAATGCAGGACTTCGATCGCCTGCTGCCAGTCCTGGCGGTAAACGAGATCGTTGAAGTCCGGAATGATGTTGTTGACCGGGCAGCCGTTGTTGCAGAACGGGATGCCGCAATCCATGCAGCGCGCGCCCTGGACCTTCGCGTCCGCGTCGGTCAGTGCCGCGACGAATTCCTTGTAGTGCTTCACGCGCGTGAGCGGTGCTTCGTACGCCTCGTGGCGGCGTTCGAACTCCAGAAAACCGGTTGCCTTGCCCATAAGGTGCTCTTCTGTTCGGTGTATCGGGTGGGGGAGCCGCGCGCGGCAGTCATGCGCGCGCGGCATTCGCTATGTCGTTCGTCGCTCAGGCGGCCAGTTCTTCCTTCGCCGCCTTTTTCGCACCGATCTCGCCCAGCGCGCGCTTGTATTCGTGCGGGAACACCTTCACGAACTGGCGGCGCGCCGCGTCCCAGTTTTCCAGCAGCGACTTCGCGCGCGGCGAACCCGTGAACTGGAAATGACGCTCGACGAGCCCCTTGAGCAGCGCTTCGTCCGTCGTGCCTTCGTGCCAGAGCGCGCGGTCGACCGTGCGCTCCTGCTCGGCCTGCTGCAGCACCGGCTCGAGCGCGACCATCGACTTGTTGCACTTGGCCGCGAACGTGCCTTCCGGATCGTAGATGTACGCGAGACCGCCCGACATGCCGGCCGCGAAGTTGCGCCCGGTCTCGCCGAGCACGACGACCGTGCCACCCGTCATGTATTCGCAGCCGTGGTCGCCCGTGCCTTCGACGACCGCCGTCGCACCCGAGTTGCGCACGCAGAAGCGCTCGCCCGCCACACCGCGGAAGAACGATTCGCCTTCGATCGCACCGTACATCACCGTGTTGCCGCAGATGATGTTTTCCTCGGACTTGCCGCGGAAGTCGTTGGTCGGGCGGATGATGATCCGGCCGCCCGACAGGCCCTTGCCGACGTAGTCGTTGCCGTCGCCGACGAGGTCGAGCGTCACGCCCTTCGCAAGGAACGCGCCGAAGCTCTGGCCGGCCGTGCCCTTCAGCTGGATGTGCACCGCGTCGTCGGCCAGGCCGTCGTGGCCGTGCTTCTTCGCGATCACGCCCGACAGCATTGCGCCGACCGTCCGGTTCACGTTGCGCACCGGCTGGATGAACGACACATGCTCGCCGTTCTCGATCGCGGCCTTCGCCTTCTCGATCAGCACGTGGTCGAGCGCGCGCTCGAGGCCGTGATCCTGCACGTCCACGTGACGCGGCGCAACGTCCTCGCACTCTTCCGGCTGATAGAACACACGCGAGAAGTCGAGGCCCTTCGCCTTCCAGTGCTCGATGCCCTTGCGGGTGTCGAGCAGGTCGGCACGGCCGATCAGGTCGTCGAACTTCGCGACGCCGAGCTGCGCCATGATCTCGCGCACTTCCTCGGCGACGAAGAAGAAGTAGTTCACGACGTGCTCGGGCTGGCCCTTGAACTTCGCACGCAGCACCGGATCCTGCGTCGCGACGCCGACCGGGCACGTGTTCAGGTGGCACTTGCGCATCATGATGCAGCCCTCGACGACGAGCGGCGCCGTCGCGAAGCCGAATTCGTCCGCGCCGAGCAGCGCGCCGATCACGACGTCGCGGCCGGTCTTCATCTGGCCGTCGGCCTGCACGCGGATGCGGCCGCGCAGGCGGTTCAGCACCAGCGTCTGCTGCGTTTCGGCGAGGCCGAGTTCCCACGGCGTGCCTGCGTGCTTGACCGACGACAGCGGCGACGCACCCGTGCCGCCGTCATGGCCGGCGATCACGACGTGATCGGCCTTCGCCTTCGCGACACCTGCCGCGACCGTGCCGACGCCGACTTCCGACACCAGCTTCACCGAGATGCTCGCACTCGGGTTCACGTTCTTCAAGTCGTGGATCAGCTGCGCCAGATCCTCGATCGAGTAGATGTCGTGGTGCGGCGGCGGCGAGATCAGGCCGACGCCCGGCACCGAGTAACGCAGCTTGCCGATGTATTCCGACACCTTGTGGCCCGGCAGCTGGCCGCCTTCGCCCGGCTTAGCGCCCTGCGCCATCTTGATCTGGATCTGGTCGGCCGATGCCAGGTACTCGGCGGTGACGCCGAAGCGGCCCGACGCGACCTGCTTGATCTTCGAGCGCAGCGAATCGCCGTCCTGCAGCGGAATATCGCTGACGATTTCATCGCCGATCACCGACTTCAGCGTCTCGCCCGACTTGATCGGAATGCCGCGCAGTTCGTTACGATAGCGCTTCTCGTCCTCACCGCCTTCACCGGTGTTCGACTTGCCGCCGATCCGGTTCATCGCGATCGCGAGGGTTGCGTGCGCTTCCGTGCTGATCGAACCGAGCGACATCGCGCCCGTCGCGAAGCGCTTGACGATGTCCTTCGCCGACTCGACGTTTTCGATCGGGATCGCCTTGGTCGGCTCGACCTTGAACTCGAACAGGCCGCGGAACGTCATGTGACGCTTGGTCTGGTCGTTGATCAGGTGCGCGTATTCCTTGTACGTCTGGTACGAGTTGCTGCGCGTCGCGTGCTGCAGCTTCGCGATCGAATCCGGCGTCCACATGTGGTCTTCGCCGCGCACGCGGTATGCGTACTCGCCGCCCGCGTCGAGCATGTCGCGCAGGACCGGGTTGTCGCCGAACGCGTCGCGGTGCAGGCGGATCGCCTCTTCCGCGACTTCGAACAGGCCGATGCCGCCGACCTTCGACGCCGTGCCCTTGAAGTACTTCTCGACGAGGTCGCTCGACAGGCCGAGCGCTTCGAAGATCTGCGCGCCCGTGTACGACATGTACGTCGAGATGCCCATCTTCGACATCACCTTCTGCAGGCCCTTGCCGACCGCCTTCGTGAAGTTGTAGACGGCCTTCTCCGGCGACAGGTCGCCCGGCAGGCCTTCGGCCATCTTCGCGAGCGTTTCCATCGCGAGGTACGGGTGCACGGCTTCCGCGCCGTAGCCCGCGAGCAGCGCGAAGTGGTGCGTTTCACGCGCGGAGCCCGTCTCGACGACGAGGCCCGTGCTCGTGCGCAGCCCTTGCTGGACGAGGTGCGTGTGGATCGCCGACGTGGCGAGCAGCGCCGGAATCGCGACGTGCTCGGCGTCCGTCTTGCGGTCCGACACGATCAGCATGTTGTAGCCCGACTTCACCGCGTCGACGGCTTCCGCGCACAGCGACGCGAGGCGTGCCTCGATGCCTTCCTTGCCCCAGGCGACCGGATAGCAGATGTTCAGTTCGTACGCGCTGAACTTGCCGCCCGTGTACTGGTCGATCGCGCGGATCTTCGCGATGTCCTTGAAGTCGAGCACCGGCTGCGACACTTCGAGACGCATCGGCGGGTTGATGTTGTTCGTGTCGAGCAGGTTCGGCTTCGGGCCGATGAACGACACGAGCGACATCACCATGTTCTCGCGGATCGGGTCGATCGGCGGGTTCGTAACTTGCGCGAACAGCTGCTTGAAGTAGTGATAGAGCGTCTTGTTCTTGTTCGACATCACCGCGAGCGGCGAGTCGTTGCCCATCGAACCGACGGCTTCCTCGCCCTGCTGCGCCATCGGCGCCATCAGGAACTTCAGGTCTTCCTGCGTATAGCCGAACGCCTGCTGGCGGTCGAGCAGCGCGGCGCCCTGCGTGCGGCCGGCCGCGACTTCCTCGGCCTTCGGCTCGATCTCGTCGAGCTTGATGCGCACCGCGTCGATCCAGCTCTTGTACGGCTTCGCGTTCGCGAGGTTGTCCTTCAGTTCCTTGTCGTCGATGATGCGGCCGTGTTCCATGTCGATCAGGAACATCTTGCCCGGCTGCAGGCGCCACTTCTTGACGATCTTCGATTCGGGGATCGGCAGGGTGCCGGCTTCCGACGCCATGATGACGAGGTCGTCGTCGGTCACGATGTAGCGCGCCGGGCGCAGGCCGTTACGGTCGAGCGTCGCGCCGATCTGGCGGCCGTCGGTGAACGCGATCGCGGCCGGACCGTCCCACGGCTCCATCATCGCGGCGTGGTATTCGTAGAACGCGCGGCGGTTCTCGTCCATCAGCGTGTGCTGTTCCCACGCTTCCGGGATCATCATCATCACCGCATGCACGAGCGGGTAGCCGGCCATCACCAGCAGTTCGAGGCAGTTGTCGAACGATGCGGTATCCGACTGGCCCGGGTAGATCAGCGGCCACAGCTTCGGCAGGTCGTCGGCGAGCACGTGCGACGCGATCGCGCCGGTACGCGCGTTCAGCCAGTTCACGTTGCCCTTCACGGTGTTGATCTCGCCGTTGTGCGCGATCATCCGGTACGGGTGAGCCAGTTCCCATGCCGGGAACGTGTTGGTCGAGAAGCGCTGGTGCACGAGCGCGAGCGCCGACACGACGCGCGCGTCCTGCAGGTCGCGGTAGTACACGCCGACCTGGCCCGCGAGCAGCAGCCCCTTGTAGACGATCGTGCGCGCCGACATCGACGGCACGAAGTATTCCTTGCCGTGCTTGAGCTTCAGCGCCTGGATGCGGTGGCTCGCGGTCTTGCGGATCACGTACAGCTTCCGCTCGAGCGCGTCCGTCACCATGATGTCCTTGCCGCGGCCGATGAAGATCTGGCGGATCAGCGGCTCGCTCGCCTTGACCGTCGGCGAGATCGGCATCGCATGGTCGACCGGCACGTCGCGCCAGCCGAGCACCACCTGGCCTTCGGCCTTCACCGTCCGCTCGAGCTCCTGCTCGCACGCGAGACGCGATGCGTTTTCCTTCGGCAGGAAGATCATGCCGACCCCATATTCGCCGGCCGGCGGCAGGTCCACGCCCTGCTTCGCCATTTCCTCGCGATAGAACGCGTCCGGAATCTGGATCAGGATGCCCGCGCCGTCGCCCATCAGCGGATCGGCGCCGACCGCGCCACGGTGATCGAGATTCTCGAGGATCTTCAGACCCTGCTGGATGATCTCGTGGCTCTTCTTGCCCTTGATGTGAGCGACGAAGCCGACGCCACAGGCGTCGTGTTCGTTTTGCGGGTCGTACAGACCTTGTGCGGCGGGCACCGCGGCGAGCGGCTGCTGGTGGTCGTTCATGGGGACACCGTCGTAAAGGGGGCCTGGAGGCCGTTGAACCATTTTCTTGTTGCCGTCGATCCCGCTCCCGACGGGAGACGGCACGGCCGACAGTGGATGGGCATGCTTCGCCCGGGCCACCGGAATTCGGAATATACGCGACGAATCAAAGGAATAGCAACAAAAACCGCTTGATTGATCCCCAATTAAAAGGACGCCTCGATCTGGTGCCGTTTTATTGGGGCCGTATCGTTTTGGTGCAAAAAGAAGCGGCGCCCGCAGCGCCGCCTCCTGAACCGCCGTTCCTGCGTTACTGCTGGATCGGCGGCGTGTTTTCACGCACCTTTCTGGGGCGTCCGCGCGGCAGCGGCGACACACGCCGGTTCGCGGTACGCGCCGCCCACTCGCGATAATTCTCGCCGCCGAGCACCCAGCCCTTCAACGTCGCCTGCTGCAGCTGGTCGGCCTGCCGCTCGTCGAGCGGCTGTTCGCACAGCTCCTTGTACGCGCGCTGGCGGTCGAACGGCGTATTGCCGAGCGCCCAGTAGAGCGGATGGTCGGTGATCAGGCTGTCGACGGTGAGCCCGACGTGGTGCCGGTAGCTCGACCAGCGATAGGCCTCGGGCGTCGCGACGAGCTGCGCGCGCACCGGGCTCATCTCGACCACGCGGCTCGCGAGCAAGAAATAGCGCTCGCCTTCGATCACGGTCGCGCGATAGCGGCCTTCCCACAGGGTGCCGCGCCGCGAATAGCGCCGGTTGAAATGGGCGACGTAGCGACGGCCGACGGCCTGCATCGCCTTCGGCAGGCTGGCTTCGTCGCTCGGCGTCACGAGCAGTTGCACCTGGCGCGGCAGCAGCACGTAGGCATGCACCGACAGGTGATGATCGCGCGCGGCGGCCTTCAGGCAATCGATGAAGAGTTCGTAGTCCTGGTCGTCGACGAACGCGGGTTGCTGATCCAGGCCGCGCAGTATCACGTGCTGCGGCTGGTCGGGAACGTAGAGTCGTGCTAACCGTGCCATGCTGAATGTCCGTTTGAACGCGTTAGGAAATACCCGGGGGTCCGAAATTGCGCACCTGCGTAGAATGCCTGTCCCCGCTGGGCGCGAAAGCGTACGGTCGTACGAAACCTAGGGAGAAAACTCTAACTTACGAGCTTGTTTGGTTTTAAACGCAGTCGTCATAATGAGCACGCCTTTGATCGGAGGAGACACAATGAAACGAAAACTGGCCATTACGGGGGCCGCAGCGCTCGCATTCGCGGGCGGTACGGCACATGCACAATCCGCAGGTGATTTCTACGTCAGCACCGGCTGGTTCCACCTCGCGCCGCAGGACAGCAGCGACCCGCTGTTCGTCTACGGCGTAGGCGGCACGCCCATCAACCAATCGATTCCCAACACCGGTGCCGGCATCAACGACGCTGATACGCTTGGGCTCGCAACGGGCTACTTCATCACCGACCATATCTCCACCGAGCTCGTCATGGGGATACCGCCGAAGTTCGACATTACCGGCAAGGGTCAGTTCGAAAGATTCGGCGTACTCGGCCGTGCGTACCAGTGGAGCCCCGCCGTATTGCTGCGCTACCACTTCAACGACGCCAACGCGAAGTTCCGTCCGTATGTCGGCATCGGCGCGACGTACGTCTGGTTCACCGGTGCAAAGATCACGAACAGCAGCTTCGAGAACGGCGTGCTCGGCGGCCCGACCAGCGCCACGACCAGCAACCAGTGGGCGCCTGTCTTCAACGCCGGCTTCACGTACAACTTCACGAAACACTGGTTCGCAGGCCTGTCGCTCTCGTACATCCCGGTCAGCGTGACGGCGACCTTTACGACGGCCCGCCGGACGCCGGTCGGCACGCTGACGGAAACGTCGAAGGCCCACATCTCGCTGAACCCGATCGTCACGTACCTGAACGTCGGCTACCGCTTCTAAGCGTAGTCGAATATTTGGGGAATGGTTAATCCTGCTGCAATTTGTAGCGGATTTTTCCTGGCGTAACGTCTCCACGATGCAAAACGCCCCGGCGGAAATCCCGTCGGGGCGTCGTTTTTTCGCGTCAGGCACGTTCCGCGCAAGGGTTTCGCCGGATGCCGCCATGGCTCACGCCGTGGCCGGGGCCATCAGACGACGTCGATGTCGTCCAGCGCATCGGGCTCGATCAGGTCGATACGGTCCGTGCAGACGGCATCGACGCCCCAGCGCGCGAGTTCGCGTGCCCGTTCGAGGTCGTTCACCGTGTAAACCAGGATGCGCAGCCCGGCAGCCTTGATCGCGCGCACGAGCGGTTCGTCGAGCCGGCTGTGGTCTGCATGCAACGATACGCAGTCCAGCGCATCGATCACCTGCGCATGCCAGTCGTTCGGCACGACTTCGTAGAGCATCCCGCGCGGCAGGCCGGGCACGGTCACGCGCGCCTGCTGCAATGCGTCGAACGAGAATGACGACAACAGCGGCGCCACGGCGGCATCGCGCCAGTACGCGGCCGCGTCGGCCGCCACGCGCCGCCCTGTTTCGCGCTCGCGCCCCGGGCACGGCTTGATCTCGACATTCGCGGCCAGCCCGTGCGCGATGCAGCGCGCCGCTGCAGCCTCCAGCGTCGGCATCCGTTCGCCCGCGAAGCGCGCATCGCGCCACGCGCCAGCATCGAGCGCGGCCAGCGCCGCATAACGCATGCCCGCCGCCGCTCCGTGGCCGTTCGAGGTCCGGTCGACCGTGTCGTCGTGCAGCAGGAACGTCACGTCGTCGGCCGACAGCTTCGCGTCGAACTCGACCATCCTGTGACCGCGCCGCGCGCCCTCGTCGAGCGCGGCAAGCGTGTTCTCCGGCGCGAGCGTGCCGCCGCCGCGATGAGCGACGACGCGCGGATAGGGCCAGTCGGTACGGGTGATCATCGTCGGTCTCTTGGCTTGGTCAGCAGGTTCAGCCGGCACGCTTGCCGGTCTCGGGATCGAAGAAATGCAGCCGGTGCGCAGGCAGCGCGGCCGCCAGCGCCGTGCCGCGCGCCGGGCGATCCGCGTGCGGCAGGCGCACCGCGACGTCGTGATTGCCCCAACGGCCGTGCGCGAGATTGTCCGCGCCGAGCAGCTCGCATGAATCGACCGGCAGCGTCGCCTGCGCGACGCCCGGCTGCGGCGTCATGTGTTCGGGCCGCACGCCAAGCACCCAGTCGCGCCCGACGGCGATCTCGCGGCCGATGCCGGGCGCGCCGGAGACCGGCAGCGCGGGGCCGCCGCCCGCGACCGTGAAGGTCGCGCCGTCTTCCGACAGCCGGCCGTGCATCAGGTTCATCGCGGGAGAGCCGATGAAGCCCGCGACGAACACCGTCGCCGGTTTCTCGTACACGTCGACCGGCGCACCGATCTGTTCCGCGTAGCCGCGGTTCATCACGATCACGCGCTGCGCGAGCGTCATCGCCTCGATCTGGTCGTGCGTCACGTACACGCTCGTCGTCGCGAGCCGCGCATGCAGCCGCTGGATCTCGAGCCGCATCTGCACGCGCAGCTTCGCATCGAGGTTCGACAACGGCTCGTCGAACAGGAACACCGACGGCTCGCGCACGATCGCGCGCCCCATCGCGACGCGCTGGCGCTGGCCGCCAGACAGTTCGCGCGGGCGCCGCGCGAGCAGCGGCTCGAGTTCGAGGATCTTCGCGGCCGCGGCCACCCGCGAGTCGATCGTCGCGCGCTCGATCCCGCGGATCTTCAACCCGTAGCCCATGTTCTGCGCAACCGTCATGTGCGGGTACAGCGCATAGTTCTGGAACACCATCGCGATGTCGCGATCCTTCGGCTCCAGCGCGTTGACGACGCGCTCGCCGATCGCGATCTCGCCGTCCGTCACCGTCTCGAGCCCCGCGATCATCCGCAGCAACGTCGACTTGCCGCAGCCCGACGGGCCGACCAGCACGATGAATTCGCCGTCGGCGATCTCCACGTCGATGCCATGCAGCACGTGCTGCTTGCCGTCGTAGGATTTCCTGACGCCCTTCAAGCTCAGCGCAGCCATTCTTGGTCTTTCTCCCGGTTGCCGTCCGTCATTCATTTCTCGGAATCGACGAGGCCGCGCACGAACCAGCGCTGCATCGCCAGCACGACGACGAGCGGCGGGATCATTCCCAGCAGCGTCGCCGCCATCACGTATTGCCATTCGGTCGCGGCGTCGCCGCTCGCGATCATCGTCTTGATGCCCACCACCGCCGTCGACAGCGAGGCCTCCGTCGTGATCAGGATCGGCCACAGATACTGGTTCCAGCCGTAGATGAACGTGATCACGAACAGCGCCGCGATGCTCGTCTTCGACAGCGGCAGCACGACGTCCCAGAAGAACCGCAGCGGCCCCGCGCCGTCGATGCGCGCGGCATCCATCAGCTCGTCGGGCAGCGTCATGAAGAACTGGCGGAACAGGAACGTCGCGGTGGCCGATGCGATCAGCGGCAGCGTGAGCCCCGCGTAGGTGTTCGTCAGATGCAGCGTCGACACGACCTGCACGGTCGGGAAGATCCGCACTTCCACCGGCAACATCAGCGTGACGAAGATCAGCCAGAACGCCGTGTTGCGGAACGGGAAGCGGAAATAGACGATCGCGTACGCGGACAGGATCGACACCGCGATCTTGCCCACCGCGATCCCGAGCGCCATCGCGAAGCTGTTCACGAGCAGGCGGCCGAACGGCGCCGTCGTGCCGCCGCTGCCGTGCCCCCAGATATACGCGACGTTCTCGAACAGGTGCGTGCTCGGCACGAGCGACAGCGGCACCGTGAACACTTCCTGCGCATTCATCGTCGCCGCGCAGAACGCGACGTAGACGGGAAACACGATCAGCACCACACCCGCGATCAGCACCGCGTGGCAGAACAGGTCGAAGCCCTTGCGATTTTCGATCATGCGTATTGCACCCTGCGTTCGACGAAGCGGAACTGGATCACCGTGAGTCCGACGACGATGATCATCAGCACGACCGACTGCGCACCCGAGCTGCCGATGTCGAGCCCCTGGAAGCCCTCCGCGAAGATCTTGTAGATCAGCGTCTTCGTGCTCTGCGCCGGGCCGCCGCCGGTGGCTGCGTCGATCACCGGGAACGTGTCGAAGAATGCATAGACGAGGTTCACGACCAGCAGGAAGAAGCTGGTGGGCGACAGCAGCGGCAGCACGATGTTGAAGAAGCGCCGCACCGGCCCGGCGCCGTCGATCGCGGCCGCCTCGATCAGCGAGCGCGGGATTGCCTGCAGGCCCGCGTAGAAGAACAGGAAGTTGTAGCTCACCTGTTTCCACACCGACGCGAGCACGACCAGGAACATCGCCTGGCCGCCGTTCAGCGCGTGGTTCCACACGATGCCGCTCTTCGCGAGCGCATAGGTGATCAAGCCGATGCTCGGGTTGAACAAGAATGCCCACAATACGGCTGCGATCGTCGGCGCGACCGCATACGGCCAGATCAGCAGCGTGCGGTACACGCGCGCGCCGCGGATCACGCGATCGGCGCACGCGGCGAGAATCAGCGACACGACCAGTCCGCTCACCGTAACGAGTGAACTGAATACGAGCGTCGTGCGGAACGAATCGAGATACAGCGGATCGGCGAACAGGTGCGTGAAGTTCGCGAGGCCGACGAATTCGCTCGACGTGCCGAACGCGTCCTGCATCTGCGTCGACTGCCACAGCGCGACGCCGGCCGGCCACAGGAAGAACACGGCGGTGATCGCGAGCTGCGGCGCGATCAGCAGGTACGGCAACAGGCTCGTACCGAAACGGGAACGGGATTGCATCGCGGATATCCGGTCAGGCGCAACGGAAAGGTGGCCGTGCCGCCAGCCGGCGCGTGCATCCGGACAGGATGCGACGCGGCAGGCGGCACGGTGCGATGCGGGCTCAGCCGCCCGACTTCTCGAAGCGGCGCAACAGTTCGTCGCCGCGCGACGCGGCCGAATCGAGCGCGTCCTTCGGCGACTTCTTCTGCGCCCAGACCTGTTCGAACTCCTCGTCGACCACCGTGCGGATCTGCGGCATGTTGCCGAGACGCAGCCCCTTCGTGTACGGCAGCGGCGGCTTGTTCAGCATCTGCTTGATCGCGGTTTCGGCGCTCGGGTTCTTCGCGTAGAAGCCCTGCTGGCGCGTGAGGTCGTACGCGGCGGTCGTCACGGGGAGGTAACCCGTGTCCTGGTGCCATTTCGCGGCAACCGCCGGGGAGGCCAGGAACGCGAGGAATTTAGCGACGCCCTTGTAGGTCGCCGGATCCTTGCCCGCCAGCACCCACAGGCTCGCGCCGCCGATGATCGCGTTCTGCGGTGCACCCTTCACGTTCGCGTCGTACGGCATCATGCCCGTGCCGTAGCTGAACTTCGCGAACTTCTGCACGTTCGCGAGCGCGCCCGACGACGTCGTCATGATCCCGCAGTCGCCGCTGTAGAACTTCGCCGACGCTTCATCCTTGCGGCCCGCGTACGTGAACGTGCCGTCCTTCGCCATCTGCTGCAGGAACGAGATGTGTGCGATCTGCTGCGGCTTGTTGAACTCCAGAACGGCGTCGGCGCCGTCGAAGCCGTTGTTGCGGCTCGCGAACGGCAGCCCGTGCCACGCGCTGTAGTTCTCGAGCTGGATCCAGCCCTGCCAGCCGGTCGTGAAGCCGCATGCCATCCCCGACTTGCGCAGCTTCTCGGCATCGGCCTGCACGTCGGCCCACGTCTTCGGCGGCTGGTTCGGATCGAGGCCGGCCTTCTTGAACGCGTCCTTGTTGTAGTACAGCACCGGCGTCGAGCTGTTGAACGGCATCGATACGAGATGGCCCGTCTTCGCGTCGCTGTAGTAGCTCGCGATGGTCGGCACGAACCCTTTCTCGTCGAGCGGCACGCCGGCCTGCTTGAACACGTCGTAGACCGGCACGACGGCCTTCTTCGCCTGCATCATCGTGGCCGTGCCGACTTCATAGACCTGGAGGATCGCCGGTGCGTTGCCGCTGCGATAGGCGGCGATGCCGGCTGCGAGCGCCTGGTCGTAGGTGCCCTTGAATACCGGCACGATCTTGTAGTCGCTCTGCGACGCGTTGAACTGGTCGGCGATCGCATTGACCCGCTCGCCGAGCGCGGCTTCCATCGCATGCCAGAACTGGATTTCAGTCGCGGCGAGCGCCACGTGCTGCGCCCCGAACATCAGCGCGCCGCCGAGCGCGATCGAACGAACCAGTGTCCCCGCAGGCTTCTTCTTCATCGACCTCTCTCCTATGAAAACGTTACCAACAGCGTGTGCAACATTCCCGTCGCCATTGAACCGGCGAAGTCTAGTGATCGTTTGTGACAGTCAGTTGTCGCTGATGACGAACAGGCGCTGATACTCCTTCAGCGCGAAGCGGTCGGTCATGCCGGCGATGTAGTGCGCAACGAGGCGCGGCTGCTGCGCGGCGTCGTCGGACTGGTAAGGCGGCGGCAGCAGGCGCGGATCGTCGATGAACGCATCGAACAAACCGGTGACGACGCGCTGCGCCTTGCTCGCCATGCGCATCACCTTGTAGTGGCGATAGAGGTTCTTGAAGAGGAAACGCTTGAGGGCGGCCGCCTGCGCGGCGACAGATTCGCTGTGCGACACGAGCGGCGGCGCGGCGCGCACGTCGTCGAGCGACGCCGGCGCGACGCGCGCGAGATTGCGCGTGGTTTCGTCGATCAGGTCGACGATCAGCGTGTTGATGATGCGGCGCACCGTCTCGTGCACGAGGCGGCGGCCTTCGAGGTTCGGGAATTCGGCGAGCGCAGCCTCGTAGTGGCGTTGCCACAGCTCGACTTCCGCGAGTTGCTCGATCGTGATCAGGCCGGAACGCAGGCCGTCGTCGACGTCGTGGTTGTTGTACGCGATCTCGTCCGCGATGTTGGCGAGCTGCGCTTCGAGCGATGGCTGGCGGCCCTGCAGGAAGCGCTCGCCGAGTGCGCCGAGCTTGCGCGCATTCTCGCGCGAGCAGTGCTTCAGAATGCCTTCGCGCGTCTCGAAGCACAGGTTCAGTCCGTTGAACGCGCCATAGTGCTCCTCGAGCTCGTCGACGACCGCCAGGCTCTGCAGGTTGTGCTCGAAGCCGCCGTGGTCGCGCATGCAGGCATTCAGTGCGTCCTGCCCGGCATGGCCGAACGGCGTATGGCCGAGATCGTGTGCGAGGGAAATCGCCTCGACGAGATCCTCGTTCAGACGCAGGTTGCGCGCGACCGAGCGCGCGATCTGCGCGACTTCGAGGCTGTGCGTGAGGCGAGTGCGGAACAGGTCACCTTCGTGATTGACGAAGACCTGCGTCTTGTATTCGAGCCGGCGAAATGCGGTCGAGTGAACGATGCGGTCGCGGTCGCGCTGGAATTCGGTACGCGCCGCCGGCGGCGTCTCCGGATGGCGGCGGCCGCGCGACTGCGACGCGTGTGCGGCATACGGAGCGAGATGGGCTTCCAGCGCCGCCAGCGTCGGCGGCTCGGCAACCGGCGCAGCGGATGCGCGACCGGCTTCGGGCAGTGTGCTGCTGGATGTCTCGCTCACGTCTCCTCCATGTCTGGGGCGCCGGGGCATCCGGGCCGCCGTTAGCGGGTGGTCTGCGCCAGTGTAGCGGACACGACCTCGTCCGGCGCCTGCGTGATCAGCGTATCGCCGAATCGCTTCAACAGGATGAACTTGATCGCTCCGGCCTCGGCCTTCTTGTCGACGCGCATCAGGTCCATGTAGCGCGCGTCGCCGAGCGCGGGCCCGCGGGTCGGCAGATGCGCGGCCGCGATCACCGCATCGAGGCGCTGCCGCGAAGCTTCGTCGAGCAGGCCGAGCCGCACCGACAGGTCGCCCGCCATCACCATCCCGCAGCCGACCGCCTCGCCGTGCAGCCACTCACCGTAGCCGAGCCCGGCCTCGATCGCATGACCGAACGTATGGCCGAAGTTCAGGATCGCGCGCAGGCCGCCTTCGCGTTCGTCGGCTGCCACCACGCTCGCCTTGATCTCGCACGAGCGCTTCACCGCATGTGCGAGCGCAGCCGGATCGCGACGGTTCAGCGCGTCGACGTTCGCCTCGATCCAGTCGAAGAATTCAGCATCGGCGATCGCGCCGGTCTTGATGACTTCGGCGACGCCGGCCGCCAGTTCACGGTCGGGTAGTGTCGTCAGCGCGCCGATGTCCGCGATCACGGCCTGCGGCTGGTAGAACGCGCCGATCATGTTCTTGCCGAGCGGGTGGTTGATGCCGGTCTTGCCGCCGACCGACGAGTCGACCTGCGACAGCAGCGTCGTCGGCACCTGGATGAACAGCACACCGCGCATGTAGCACGCGGCCGCAAAGCCCGTCATGTCGCCGATCACGCCGCCGCCGAGCGCGACGAGCGTCGTCTTGCGGTCCGCGCGGTCGGTCAGCAGGCCGTCGAAGATCAGGTTCAGCGTTTCCCAGTTCTTGTACGCCTCGCCGTCCGGCAGCACGACCGTCGACACGCGCTTGCCGAGCGGCGCAAGCGCCGCGCGCAGTGCATCGCCGTAGAGCGGATCGACCGTCGTGTTCGTGACGATCGTGACGGACGAACCCTTGATGTGCGGGGCGAACAGCTCGGCGCGGCCGATCAGGCCGGCGCCAATGTGAATCGGGTAGGCGCGGTCGCCCAGGTCGACGTTGACAGTAATCATGCTTGTAGCGGTTTGGCGATGACGCCGGCCAGTTCGAGTTGCATCAGCACCATGTTGACGAGACCGTTGACCGAGGGACGGCCGGTCTCGATGACGAAATCCGCGCATTCGCGGTACAGCGGGTCACGTACCTCGTACAGCGCTTCGAGACGCCCCTTCGGATCTTCGGTCTGCAGCAGCGGGCGGTTCTTGTCCTTGCGCGTGCGCAGCCACAGATCGTGCGGATTGGCGCGCAGGTAGACGACGATCCCATGGCTTTTCAGGCAGTCGCGGTTTTCCGGGCGCAGCACCGCACCGCCGCCCGTCGCGAGCACGATGTTCTCGCGCTGCGTGAGATCGGCGATCACCTGCGTTTCGCGATCGCGAAACCCGGCCTCGCCCTCCATTTCGAAGATCACCGGAATGCGCGCGCCCGTGCGGGCCTCGATTTCGTGGTCGGAGTCGAAGAACGTCCTGTCGAGACGACGCGCGACCGCACGGCCCACGGTGGTCTTACCCGCTCCCATAAGGCCGACGAAAAATACGTTTGCATGTGGGTCCCGCGCTTGCAACGGCTTCCTCTGCTTCAATCTTGCTGGTGTGTGGCGCAGCTTACTGGCAAAGCGGCTGCCTTGTCGAGCCTGCGCCGGCGGCTTCAGGCCCCGTTTTCTCGGCATCCGCGCCGCCCGCGCCGCGCGCATTGCAGCGCGCATCGACGACGGTCGGCGTGATGAAGACGACCAGTTCGTTACGCTGATCGCGTTGCGCGCGGTGCCGGAAAAGCGCGCCCAGAAACGGTATTTTGCCCAAGAGCGGCACGCGCGTCACATCGTTCCGGTTCAGTTGTTCATAGATCCCGCCGATCGCGACCGTCCCGCCGTTCTCGACCTCGACGCGCGTCTGAACGTGTTTCGTATGGATCGCCGGACCGGCTGCCGTCGGCTCGCCGATACTGTCCTTCGTCACGTCCAGGTCGAGCACCACGCGCCCGTCCGGCGTGATCTGCGGCTCGACCTCGAGCTTGAGCGTCGCCCGGCGGAACTGCACGCCGCTCACGCCGTTGCCGACCTTAGCCTGGTACGGCAGCTCCGAGCCCTGTTCGACGATGGCCTTGACGCGATCTGCGGTCACCACGCGCGGACTCGAAACGATCTGGCCCCGACCTTGCGCCTCGAGCGCGCTCAGTTCGACGTCGAGCACACGGCTGAGCGGCGCGGCGAACAGCGTAAAGCCGGCGGTTGCCGCTTCGAAGCCGCCGAGCGGCCGCGCAGCCAGGTCGAGCGCATTGCGGGCACCGGTCGCAAACGTGGCGCTCTCGCCCGACGGCGGTCGCCCCTGCGCCCTCAGCGCGACACGCGCGCCGAGATTGCGCGAAAACCCCTGCTCGCCCTCGACGATGCGGGCCTCGATCCGGACCTGCCGCGACGGCCGGTCGATCGCCTCGATCAGGCTCGCGATCTGGTCGAGACGCGGCGCGAGATCGGTGACGAACAACAGGTTCGTGCGCGGATCGGCCGCCGCGGCGCCACGCTTCGACAGCAGGCGCTGGCCGGTCGCTCCGGCCAGCAGTCGTTGCACGTCTTGCGCACGCGGGTAGTGCAGCGCGAACGTCCGGCTCGCAAGCGGCTCCAGATCGGCGGCCCGCGCGTGCATTTCGAAGCGCTCGCGTTCGCGCGCGGCCAGCTCGGCCGCTGGCGTGACCCATATCACGTTGCCCCGCCGGGACATCGCGAGCCCGTGCGTATCGAGCAGCGTGTCGAAGGCATCGCGCCAAGGCACATTGTTCAGACGTAACGTGATGGTGCCGCGCACCTGCTCGCCGACGACGATATTGAGGCCGGTGAACCGCGCGAACGCGTCGAACGCGGCCGTGAGCCCTGCTCCCTGCAAATTCAGCGAGATCCGCCTCGTGTCGTCCGCATCGCCCGGTTGCCGGGCCGAAGCGTCCCCCATCCGGGCCGGCAGCGCCAACGGGATCGGCGGCCCCTCCAGCCCTGGCGCCGGGGTGGCGGCCTGCGCCTGAAGCGCCGCGCGAGCCGCCTGGTCGAACGGCGGCGGGCCGGCCTCCGTCGCTACGGTGTGATCCGCACCGTCCACCGCGCCTTGTGGCAACGGCAGGCCCGGCACCTGCGTATCCAACGATGCGGCAGGCCAGACGGCCGGCAGCGGCGGCAATGACGCGCTTGCACTGGCCGCGGTCAATCCGGCCCAGACGGCAAGCACCCGGCTTCCGTGCTTGATCATGGCCGCCTCCCATCGTCAAGAGTGACCCGGTACGCGCCGTCCGCTGTCGCGAGCGTCACGGTGACGGGATCGACTCGCACCACCCGCGCGGCCCCAAGGGTATCGCCGGGGACCACGGCCGTGAACGTGCCGTCACCGTCGTCGAACAGCGCAAGACCGGTACGCCTGTCGCGAATCGTGCCGGCCAGGCGGGCAGCCGCCCCCTCCGCTTCGGACGAACCGGCCTCGCCGAACGGATCGGCGCCGGGCACGTCGGCCAGAACCGGCGCCTCCCCGCCCGTGGACGTTGGCGCCGGCAACTCCGGAAACACGTCGACGGACATTTCCACGCGCGCGGCCTCCCTTCCCCGTTCGACACGCAGCGCGTACGGCACTGCCAGCACCGGGAAGCGGGCCAGCCCGCCGACCATCTGCCGCAACGCGTGAAAGCCGCCGTCCGCGACGATACGCACCGTGCGCCTGCCGTCCGGCACCGCGCCATCGGCGCGCAGCGGTTCGATCGATATGTCGCGCAGCCCACTCGACGCGGCGCGATCCGCCAGTTCCAGCATCAACGCAGCCCATTCCGGCGTACGCGGCGCGCGATCGCCGTGTGCCGCCGCCGGCACGCCGCGTTGCCGTGCCGCGGCTGCCAGGACACGCCGCGCGTCGGCCTCTCGCATCTGCGCCGCTGCGAGCAACGCGCGGCTATGCGCGAGCCCGCTCCAGTCGGCGGCATTCACCAGATGAATGCCGCCCACCAGCACGGCCGCGAATGCGAGCCCGCAGCCTGCGACGTGCGCAGCCGCCGGCGACACGCGCCGCATGCCGCCCCGCCATCCGTCGCCGCGCAGTGCGGACCGATGCGCGAGCGCGGTCATGCGCCACCTCCCGACGCTTCCCGGGATGCCATCGCGTCGTGCCAGCGCAGCCGGACCGAGAACCGGAACGGCATCCCGCCCGTAACGACCGGAGCATCGGAAGCAGGCTTCAACACATCGATGTCGATCCGCCAGCCACGTTGCTCGCGTGCCATCCCCGCGAGCCATCGCGCGGCCGCCCGGTAGCTCGAGGCGCGTGCATCGATCACGGCACCGGCGGACGTCGTGCGCAGCGCGTCGAGCCGGACGGTGCCGTCGCGCACCTGCGCCAGCGTGGCCAGTAGCCCTGCGACGTGCTGATAAGGCGCGGCAAGCGCGGCCGCCTGCGCGTCGCGTTGCGCGGCAACGGCCGCTGCCTTGGCGGCGCGCGTCGCGGCCCCCACCTGCGGCTGCAACTGCCGCAGCCGCGCCTCCACACTCGCGCGCTCGGCATCCACGCGCCACCGCGCCCCGGTGACAACGCCCGTCCACAGGCCGGCGCCGAGCACACCGAACAGAATCGCCGCACCGCACTGCGCGGCCCGGCGACGTCGCAACGCCTGCGCCAGCCGCTCGCGATATGGCAGCAGGTTGAAACAGCCCGGCTCCGCCCGACAGGCCGTCATTCCCACACCCCGCGCAATGCCAACCCGAATGCGACAGCCCATGCCGTGCTGCCCGGGATGCCGGCGGGCAAGCACGGGTGCCCGCTCCAGCCCGTGCAGTCGAACGACACCGCAACCGCGCCGAGCACGTCGCCAATCTCGGCGACAGACGTATCGAAGCGGGCGATACACCGTTCGTCCCCGGACACGAGTACGCAGCACACCGCCCCGAGCGCGCGCTGGCGCAATGCATCGGAAAACGCCCCCGGCACGGCGCCGGACAACGTCAGCACCGGTACGGCCAACGGACCGTCGATTCGCCAGCCGTGCACGCCCGAATCATGGAACCAGAGCGCCGCGTAGGGGCCCGCCTGCGCGTCGGGTTCGAATTGCGCGGCATAGCGCAACGCGCGCAGCGCCGCTGCCGACTCGCCGTCGACCACCGTCAGGTCGACACCGGCCTGGGCGGCCACGTCGATCCGCCGTTCGAGCAGCGCCAGCGGGGCCACGGCAACCTCGATCTCGCCTGCTCCCGCGCCGCCCTCCTGCCGCCAGTCGAACGCGAGGCTATCCGGCGCCAGCCCCGAGATGCGTTCGGCCGCCTGCCGCGCGGCGTCCTCGATGTCGCCGCGCCCGGCCAGGTCGAGCGTCGCGGTGCGCATCTCGTCATCGTGCAACGCCATCACGCCGCGCGCGTCGCACCGCACGCCGGCCGCCGACAACCTCGACACGGCGGCGGCAAGCGCCCGCGCGACCGCCGCCCAGCGCGCATCCTCCGGCCCGCCCGCCAACCCGACCGGCTCCCGCTCGAGCCCCTCGACGCACACGTCCCCGCCCCGGCCGCGCCGGCTCAGCACGACCACTCTCACCTCATCCGCGCCAACGTCGATTCCCGTCGACCGGTGCCCACCCTGCGCAAACCGTGCTCGCCATCGTCCCGCCATCCCAGTCTCCCGAAATCGTCGCGGCCCATGCCGCGCTTCCAAGACCAGATTCTGCAAATCGGCGCGTGCGGCCGACAGTCGGCCTAACGGCCAGCATCCGCTCGCGACGGCCATGCGCGGGCTATGCTGGAAGCACGCCAGGCCGCGTGTTTGCGGCGGGAGCCCCCCGCGTCAGGACCGGTCTTACCGGGCAGCTATAATCGCGGGACTGTTTTCCGGTATGCCTATGCAATCCACGACTCCTACGTCCCCGCCTCCCGCCCCGGAGCCGAAGAAGCGGCCCTGGTGGCAAAAAGTCCTGCTCGGATTCGCCACGATGTGCATAGCGCTCGTCTTGGCCGGCGGCCTCGTGCTCGGCTACGCGCTCGTCGTCGCGTGGCCGAACATGCCGTCGCTCGACGCGCTGACCGACTATCGGCCGAAGGTGCCGCTGCGCATCTATACGTCCGATCACGTGCTGATCGGCGAATTCGGCGAAGAGCGCCGCGACGTCGTCCATTTCAAGGACGTGCCCGACTCGCTGAAGAAAGCGATCCTCGCGATCGAGGACGCGCGCTTCTACGATCACGGCGGCGTCGACCTCACCGGCATCGTCCGCGCCGGCTTCGTCGCGCTGACGAACGGCCATGCGTCGCAGGGTGCGAGCACGATCACGATGCAGGTCGCGCGCAACTTCTTCCTGTCGAGCGAGAAGACCTACACGCGCAAGATCTACGAGATGCTGCTCGCGTACCGGATCGAGCGTGCGCTGACGAAGGATCAGATTCTCGAGGTCTACATGAATCAGATCTATCTCGGCCAGCGCGCTTACGGCTTCGCGAGCGCCGCGCGGGTCTACTTCGGCAAGGACCTGAAGGACATCACGCTGGCCGAAGCCGCAATGCTCGCGGGGCTGCCGAAGGCGCCGTCCGCGTACAACCCGGTCGTGAACCCGAAGCGGGCGAAGGTGCGCCAGGAATACATCCTGCAACGGATGCTCGAGCTGAACTTCATCTCGCGCGAACAGTACGACGAGGCCGTCGCACAGCCGCTCGTCGTCAAGGGTCCGGGCCGCGATTTCAGTGTGCACGCCGAGTACGTCGCGGAAATGGTCAGACAAATGATGTACGCGCAGTACCGTGAGGAAACCTACACGCGCGGCTTCAACGTCGTCACGACGATCGACTCCGCGGACCAGCAGGTCGCGTACACCGCACTGCGCAAAGGCATCATGGATTACGAACGCCGGCACGGCTACCGGGGGCCGGAAGGTTTCATCGAACTGCCGGCCGGTGCCGACGACCGCGAACAGGCGATCGACGATGCGCTGCTCGAACACCCCGACAACGGCGAACTGATCGCCGCGGTCGTCACGGCCGCCAGCCCGCGCCAGATCACGGTCGCGTTCATCGATGGCAGCAATGCGACGATCGAGGGCGACAACCTGCGCTTCGCGTCGGGCGCGCTGTCGGCCAATGCGCAGCCGAATCGCCGCATCCGCCCGGGCGCGATCGTCCGCGTCGTGAAGAACGACACCGGCAAATGGTCGATCACGCAGTTGCCGCAGGTCGAAGGGGCATTCCTGTCGATCGTTCCGCAGGACGGCGCGATCCGCTCACTCGTCGGCGGCTTCGACTACAACAAGAACAAGTTCAACCACGTCACGCAGGCGTGGCGGCAGCCGGGTTCGTCGTTCAAGCCGTTCATCTATTCGGCGTCGCTCGACAAGGGCCTCGGGCCGGCAACCGTGATCAACGACGGCCCGCTGTATTTCAGCGCCGCCGAAACGGGCGGCCAGCCGTGGGAGCCGAAGAACTACGGCGGTGGCTTCGAGGGCCCGATGTCGATGCGCACCGCGCTGCAGCGCTCGCGCAACCTCGTGTCGATCCGGATCCTGAACCACATCGGCACGAAGTACGCGCAGCAGTACATCACCCGCTTCGGCTTCGACGCCGAACGCCATCCGGCCTACCTGCCGATGGCACTCGGCGCGGGCCAGGTCACGCCGCTGCAGATGGCGGGCGCGTACTCGGTCTTCGCGAACGGCGGCTATCGCGTCAATCCGTACCTGATCGCCGAAGTCACCGACCCGAACGGCGCGATCGTCGTGCGCGCGCAGCCGCTCGTCGCCGAGCAGAATGCGCCGCGCGCGATCGACCCGCGCAACGCGTACGTGATGAACAGCCTGCTGCAGAGCGTCGCGCAGCGCGGCACGGGCGCACGGACCAACGTGCTGAAGCGCACCGACCTCGCGGGCAAGACCGGCACGACGAACGACTCGCACGACGCGTGGTTCGCCGGCTACCAGCACACGCTCGCCGCGATCGCGTGGATCGGCTACGACAATCCGCGCAGCCTCGGCGATCGCGAAACGGGGGGCGGCCTGTCGCTGCCGGTCTGGATCGACTACATGGGCGCCGCGCTGAAGGGCGTGCCCGAGTTCAAGCCGACGGTGCCCGACGGCGTCGAGTCGCTCGGCGGCGAGCTGTACTTCACCGAGTTCGCGCCAGGCCACGGCTTCGTGTCGACGGTCGGCGTACCGCAGGCGCCGGCCGCGCAGAACGTGGACGCCACCGTGCCGCATGTCGACGAGCAGGAAAAGCAGGACATCATGAACCTGTTCGCGCACTGACCACCGGCCCGGACATGAAAAAAGCGCCCCGCGGGGCGCTTTTTCTTTGGCGGCGAGTCGAGGCACAGCCCCGGCTTCGGCCGGAGCGGTTACGGCGCGCTGAACGTGATCGGCAGGCCGGCCTGCTGCGTCGCGTATTCGGTGAGCGCCGAGAAAAACTCGGTGCCCGTGCGCGTATCGCGCCATTCGCCATCGATGAAACGGTAGTGGAAACCGCCCGCCTTCGCGGCGATCCACACTTCCTTCATCGGCGGCTGCAGGTTGACGATGATCTTCGAGCCGTTCTCGAACGTCAGCGTCAGGACGCTGCCGTTGCGCTCCAGATCGATGTCGTGATCGCCATCGTTGGCGTCGTCGACGGTACGCTCGACGGCCGCCAGCACGGCCTCGGCACGGGTCAGGTATTCGGTATCGGACATGCTAAACTCTATCGGTTCAATTGTTCAGGGACGATCATGCGAGTCGTTTTCCGGATGAGCGCGATTGTAGCGGCTTTGGCGATTCTTGCCGGCTGCGGTCAAAGCGGCGCGCTCTATCTGCCCACCGTGCCTCCGATGCCCAAGCCACTCCAGCAGCAGGACACACCGCCGTCGGACGTGAAGCCGACCGATGAAAACGCATCGTCCGACAGCGTGCCCGATTCGTCCGGCACGCCGCTCACGCTGTCACCCGAATTGTCGAGCAGCGCATCGTCCATGCCTGCGCCGGCGTCGAGCCCGGCCGTCGCGAAGTAACGGCGCGCCGCCTGCAAGGCTCACGAAACAAGGCGATGACTTCCCGGTCATCGCCTTTTGTTTTTTTCAGGCTGCGCCGTCACGCGCGCACGCGCCGCCATCCCCATGCGATGAGCCGCCAGCCGAGCAACGCGGCCACGATTGCCGCATAAAGCTTCGGCTGCGCGAGATTGTGCTTGCCGGCCCTCATCCACCAGAAGTGCAGCACACCGAATAGCGCGATCGCGTAGATCGCGCTGTGCAGCGTCGCCCAGTGGCGGCCCAGGCGGCGCACCATCGCGCGCGGCGACGTTGCCGCGAGCGGAATCAGCAGCACGAACGCGGCAAAACCGACCGTGATGAACGGGCGCTTGCCGACGTCCTTCAGGATCTCGACGACGTCGAACCACTTGTCGAACCACAGGTAGGTCGTGAAGTGCAGCGTCGCGTAGAAGAACGCGAACAGCCCGATCATCCGGCGAAAGCGCAGCAGCGTGGCGAACCCCGTCATGCGCCGAAGCGGCGTGACGGCGAGCGTGATGCACAGGATCACGAGCGTCCAGAGGCCCGTCGAGCGCGTGATGAACTCGATCGGATTCGCGCCGAGTCGGTCGGTCAGCCCGAACAGCACGAGACGCGCGAGCGGATAAAGGCCGGCCGCGAAAACCAGCACCTTGGCCGGCGCAAGCCAGCGCGGTGCGGCGGGACGGACCGCGCCGCTCCGTGCGGCACGGGCAGCCTGGCCAGCGCGGGCAGTAGGCGCGGCCGTCAACGTCGAAGGGGGCATGTCGTTTCTCACCGTCGCCCTCAGAAATTCTTCTTCAGGTCCATGCCTTGGTACATCGACGCGACCAGGTCGCCGTAGCCGTTGAACATCAGCGTCTTGCGCTTCGGCGTGAAAAAGCCGTCCTCGCCGATGCGCCGCTCGGTCGCCTGGCTCCAGCGCGGATGATCGACGTTCGGGTTCACGTTCGAATAAAAGCCGTACTCGTTCGCGGCGTACGTATTCCAGCTCGTCTTCGGCTGCTTGTCGACGAAGCGGATCTTCACGAGCGACTTCGCGCTCTTGAAGCCGTACTTCCACGGCACGACGATCCGCACCGGCGCGCCGTTCTGGTTCGGCAGCACCTGCCCGTAGACGCCCATCGTCAGCAGCGTCAGCGGATTCATCGCCTCGTCCATCCGCAGCCCTTCCGAGTACGGCCAGTCGAGCACGGGCGTCGAGAGGCCGGGCATCTGCGACGGATCGGCCAGCGTGACGAACTGCACGTATTTCGCGTTGCCGGTCGGCTGCACGCGCTTGATCAGCTCGGACAGCGGCACGCCGATCCACGGGATCACCATCGACCATCCCTCGACGCAGCGCAGCCGGTACACGCGCTCCTCGAGCGGCGCGAGCTTCAGCAGCTCGTCGAGATCGAACACCTTCGGATGCAGCACCTCGCCCTCGACGCTCACACGCCACGGGCGCGGCCGCAGCGTGCCGGCGTTCTGCGCGGGGTCGCTCTTGTCGGTGCCGAATTCGTAGAAGTTGTTGTAGGTGGTGATGTCCTTGAACGGCGTCACCTTGTCGGCTGCGACGAACTTCGGATTCGTCTTCGCCGCAAGCTTCGCGGCCCGCGCATCGGGCGACGCATAGGCGGCCCATGCTGCGCCGCTGCCACCGAGCAGCCCGCCCGCCGCCGCGAGGCCGGCCGCCTGCAATACGCGCCGCCGGTTCTCGAACACCGCACGCGGCGTGATTTCGCCGGGTGCAATATCGCCGCCGGTCAGTACGTTCCGCAAAGGGCGTTTGATCCACATCGTGCTGCTCCTCCTGCCTGCGCCGCGCGCAGTTTCATGAGCGTTCGACCCGACCCGTCCCGCGCCGTTCGACGCCCGGGCCGCCCGCCCGTTACAAAAGAAAACCGCCGGGCACGCAATGCACCGGCGGTTTCATAGTCGGACGAACAGCGGAAATCTTACAGCTTGCCGTAGCTGTGCAGCCCGGACAGGAACATGTTGACGCCGAGGAACGCGAAGGTCGTCACGAGCAGGCCCGTGAGCGCCCACCATGCAGCCACCGTGCCGCGTAGGCCCTTCATGAGACGCATGTGCAGCCACGCCGCGTAGTTCAACCACACGATCAGCGCCCAGGTTTCCTTCGGGTCCCAGCTCCAGTAGCCGCCCCATGCTTCGGCGGCCCACAGCGCGCCGAGGATCGTCGCGATCGTGAAGAACGCGAAACCGACCGCGATCGACTTGTACATCACGTCGTCGAGCACTTCGAGCGTCGGCAGGCGATCCGCGAGCACGCCGCGCTCCTTCATCAGGTACGCAACCGACACCATCGCCGACAGCGCGAAGCTGCCGTAGCCGATGAAGTTCGCCGGCACGTGGATCTTCATCCACCAGCTTTGCAGCGCCGGTACGAGCGGCTGGATCTGCTGCGCGTCGCGCGCGACCGAGTACCACATCAGGAAGCCGACGGCCGCGCTGATCACCAGCAGCACGAACGCGCCGAGCGCGCGCGTGCCGTAGTGGCCTTCGTAATACAGATAGAGCAGCGCGGTGATCAGGCTGAACAGGACGAACACTTCATAGAGGTTCGACACGGGGATATGCCCGACGTCCGCACCGATCAGGTAGGACTCGTACCAGCGCACCATCAAGCCGGTGAAGCCCATCAGCACGGCGACCCACGTGAGCTTCTGTCCGATCGCGGAACCCGACGCCGAGCGCGCAAGCAAACCGATCCAGTAGAAGATCGTCGCGAGCACGAACAGCGCGCTCATCCACAGGATCGCGGATTGGCTCGACAGGAAGTACTTGAGGAAGAACGCCGAATCGGCGCGCGCGAGATCGCCCTGGTAGATCTGGATCGACAGCAGCGCCAGCACGGCGATCGATGCCATCATCAGCCGCGCTGGCTTCCAGCGCCAGCCGAGCGCGATGAGCGCCGGCACGGTGCCGATCATCACGGCCTTGTCGTAGTAATCCATGTGCGCGTTGTAGTGCACGAGCGCATAGCCCGCGCCCACCACGAGCGCCAGTGCGAACAGCCAGTCGAACAGCGACAGGCGCGCGAGGAACGGACGGTCGTCGAACAGCGGCCCCGAAACCGGAGCCTGGGCCGACGCCCGATGGGAAGAGGAAACTTGCGTGAGATCCATGATGTTACCGTGTGGAATTCTCGGAATCGGAACCGGCGCCGGCAGGCGCACGGGCCGTCGATGCCGCACCGGCCGGCGCGGCGTCGCGAGGTGCGGCGTGCAAGGCGGCACCGGCCGCGTCGCGCGTCTGCACGAATTCTTTCTCGAAATCGAAGGTCTTGCGGGCCGTGGACATCGCCATCACCACATCGACGCCCGAACCGGCGTCCTTCAACCAGAACCAGAGGCGCCGCTCGCGCACGTAGAACATCGAGAAGATGCCGGCGACCAGCAGCAGGCTGCCAAGATACACCAGATTCTTGCCGGGTGCGCGCGTCAACTGAAATACCGAAGCTTGCACCTGCTTGAATGAGTCAAGCTGCAAATAGACCGGCGATCCATACAGAAAGCTGTCGGATAGCGCATTGATCGCGTTCTGCACGAAGCGGATCGTGTCGGTGCCCTGCTGCGCCGCCGGCTCGCCCGCTCGCTCGCGCGCGATCTGCCACACCTCCCACATCGAGCCCTCGAGCATCCGCAGCAGCAGGCTCGCGGCCTTCTCCTGCTCAGCCTTCGGCACCGAGCGGTCGATGAACGTCGCCACGGCCTGGAAGCCGCCGATCGGCTGGCCGTCGGCGCCACGGCCGACGCTGTCGTCGCCCGCCGCAAAAAGGGTCAGCACCTTCAGCGCGCTGTCCTGCAGGCGGCTGCGCAGCGATGCGTCCATGCCCGGCAGCGAACGCTGCGCGAAGCGCGCAGCGGCCTCGGCGCGCGCGGACGGATCCTCGAGCGCGGCACGCAGGTGCATCCATTCGCCGATCGAATCCTGGCTGTCGGCCGGAATCCGCATGTAGCGGAACGGGTCGTTCGGGCTCGCACGCACGCCGGCGAGGAACACGCGCTCGCCGTTCATGTCGACGGGCAGCATGTAATTGTTGAATTCGCGCGCCTGGCCGTCCTTGCCGCGGATCTTGTACTGCACGGACGGGCCGATGTTGTGGAGCTGCGTCGGCTTCGACGTCTTCGCGCCGGAGCCGAGGCGTTCGTCGAACGCTTCCTTCAGCGAGCTCGTCGTCGCGACCCCGCGCACGTCCGGCTTGCCGTTCGCGTCGGCCATGTTCTCGACGTTGATCGCACGGAAATCGGAGAACTCGATCGTGTCGCCGTCATTGCCCGGCATCTGCAGCGGCGCCGAACTGCCGATCGTCCCCTTCACGGGGAAGGTCTTCGCGTTGCCGCCCGTCATCGGATAGGCCGTCATCTGCATCTGCGAGCCGCCGTCCTGGAAGCTCGACTGGTAGATCGACACGCCCTTGTACGTGAACGGCTTGTTGACCTCGACACGCGCCGGGATCTTCTGGCCGGTCTCGCGATCGATCACGACGATGTCGCTCGCGAACAGCTTCGGCATGCCCGTCGTGTAGTAGTCGACGATGAACTTGTTGAGCTGGATCGAGAACGGCAGGTCCTGGATCAGCGAGCCGCTCGGCTGATTCAGGATCGCGGTCGACACGAACTGCCCCTCGGGCACCCACGCGTAGCCGCGGAACGTCGGGTTCGACGCGGACAGGCGATGGTCGGGCGAGATCTCGCTGATCGTCGCGCTCGTGTTGACCGGGCTCTTGCCGAACATCCACATCTGGAATTTGATCGGCAGGTTGCTGTCGAGCAGGCCACCGATACAGATCACGACGATCGCGAGGTGCGCGGAGATGTAGCCCCACTTGGTCATGGCACCACGCTTCGCGGAGATCAGCGTCGCGCCTTCGTTCTCACGCACGATGTGCTTGTAGCCGGCCTTGGTGACGAACGTGGCGAGCGTCGCCGTGACGGTCGCGCGCGTGCCGGACGTCGTGTATTCGGCCTTGTGGTGGAACGCCCGCAGGCTGCCTTCGCGAACCTTGTCCTTCCAGCTCTTCGCATCGGCGAGCATCTTCGGCGCGTTGCGGATCACGCACAGCGAGATCGATACGACGAGGAAGATCAAGATCAGCATGAACCACCACGCGCTGTACACGCTGTACAGGCCGAGCGAGCGGAAGATGTCCGCCCAGAACGGCCCGAACTGGTTCACATAGTTCGGATACGGATCGTCCTGGGTCAGGACCGTGCCGATGATGCTGGCAATCGACAGCACCACCAGCAGCGCAATCGCGAAGCGCATCGAGCTCAGCAACTCGACCGCACGCTTGGACGCACCCTGACCCGACTTCGACTGCAACCCCGACGTGGTAACGCTCATTCAAACTCCGACTCAGGGGAAACAGCCCCCAACGCTCACTTTGATTATTGCCCCCGAAGGGGCGGCCAACACGCTCGTGACAGCCGGCGCGCGCTGACAAAAAAGAAGGGCGAGGCAACCGCAACGATGCGGCGCCCCACCCTTTTCTTGTTCTGACTCCGGCCGCCCTTCGGGCGCCCGGTCATTCCATTCGCGGCTGACCGCTCAACGCAGGCCCGCGATGTAATCCGCGACGGCCTTGATCTCGTTGTCCGACAGCCGCGTTGCGATCTGATGCATCGCCTCGTTGTTGTTGCGCGCGCCGGCACCCTGCTGGAACGCGGTCAACTGCGCGACCGTGTAATCGGCCCACTGCCCCGACAGACGCGGGTACTGGACCGGAATCCCTTGTCCTGTCGGCCCGTGGCAGCTCGCGCAGGCGGGTACGCCCTTCTCCGCGATGCCGCCGCGATAGATCTTCTGGCCGATCGGCACGGTTGCCGCATCGCGTGCGGTGCCGAGCTTCGTCGTCTGCGACCCGTAGTACGCGGCGACGTTGCGCATGTCGTCCGCGCTCAGCGCGCTCGCGAATCCGACCATCACCGCGTTGGTACGCACCGGCCCCTTCGCGCCCGGCTGCGTCTTGAAGTCGTTCAACTGCTTGACCAGATATTCGGGATGCTGGCCGGCAAGCTTCGGGAAACTGCCCGACGCGCTATTGCCGTCGGCACCGTGACACGACGCGCAGACCTGCCCGGCAATTGCCTTGCCACGGTCGAGATCCGGCTTTGCCGCATCCGCCGCGTTTGCCTCCGCTACGAAACCTACGAACCCTGCTGCAACCTGAAGCACCATCAGAGACTTGCACAGTCGATTCATTCGCACACCCTGTTTCGTCTTGTGGGAATTTGAGGTTCTGCAAAAAACGACGGCGTTCAGTCTACCGCAGAAGCTACATAAAAGCGCGAGGCAGGCGCCCGGTAGCCTTCGGTAAAACCGCCGTATTGTACAATATCGTGTTGAAAGCTCCGGCGCCTATCGGGGCTACCCCGCCTCCACCAAGCGGCTCGCGCCGCCCGTCCTTCCGGTTCCCATGGCCTTTCTGCTCCATCAAGCCCGCTTCTACACGACCGTCAATCATCTGCGCGACCTGCCGCCGACGGTCCAGCCGGAAATCGCGTTCGCGGGCCGCTCGAATGCCGGCAAGTCGACGGCGATCAACGTGCTGTGCAACCAGAAGCGGCTCGCCTTCGCGTCGAAGACGCCCGGCCGCACGCAGCACATCAACTACTTCTCGGTCGGCCCGGCCGCCGAGCCCGTCGCGAATCTGGTCGACCTGCCCGGCTACGGCTACGCGGAAGTGCCCGGCGCCGCCAAGGCCCATTGGGAAATGCTGCTGTCGTCCTACCTCGCGACCCGCTCGCAGCTCTGCGGCCTGATCCTGATGATGGATTCGCGCCGTCCGCTGACCGATCTCGACCGCCGCATGATCGAGTGGTTCGTACCGACCGGCAAGCCGATCCACACGCTGCTGACGAAGTGCGACAAATTGACGCGGCAGGAAAGCATCAATGCGCTGCGGACCACGCAAAAGGGGCTCGATGCGTATCGTGACCAGGGTGTTCAGGGCAAGCTGACGGTTCAGCTGTTCTCGGCGATGAAGCGTATTGGCCTCGACGAGGCGCACGAATTGATCGAAAGCTGGGTGCGGCCGTCCGCCGCCGACGAAAAAAGCGAGCCTGTAGCACAATGATCGGGCAACGCGCGGCCGGGATCGGCGGCGCGCACCTGACGGCGCCTGCGGTTTCGGCCGGCTCATAAAAAAACCCGCCGTTGAACGGCGGGTCAAACAGCCTAATCGAAAAACGACAGGCACCCGCTCAGGGAGGAGAAGCGGGGAGTTGCACGCAGCGCGTGCCGCTCGATCGCTATCATATACCAACGCTCCCGAAAATGACCTAAGGGTTCCGTAAGGTCTTACTGCCCTCATTTCTACCCAATCGCCATGAGCTTCCACCCGCTTCATCGTCCGCGCCGGATGCGCCGCGACGACTTCTCCCGGCGCCTGATGCGCGAAAACCGCCTGACCACCGACGACCTGATCTATCCGGTATTCGTCGTCGAAGGCACCAACGAACGGCAGCCGGTGCCGTCGATGCCCGGCGTCGAACGGGTGTCGGTCGATCTGTTGATGCACGTCGCCGAGCAGTGCGTCGAACTGGGCGTGCCCGTGCTGTCGCTGTTCCCGGCCATCGAGCCGTCGGTGAAAACACCTGACGGCCGCGAGGCGGCCAATCCGGAAGGCCTGATCCCGCGCGCGGTGCGCGAGCTGAAGAAGCGCTTCCCCGAACTCGGCGTGCTGACCGACGTCGCACTCGATCCGTACACGAGCCACGGCCAGGACGGCGTGCTCGACGATAACGGCTACGTGATCAACGACGACACGATCGAGATCCTGATCGACCAGGCGCGCGCCCAGGCGGAAGCCGGCGTCGACATCGTCGCCCCGTCGGACATGATGGACGGCCGCATCGGTGCGATCCGCGAAATGCTGGAAAGCGACGGCCATATCCACACGCGGATCATGGCCTATTCGGCCAAGTTCGCATCGGCGTTCTACGGCCCGTTCCGCGACGCAGTCGGCTCGGCATCGAATCTGGGCAAAGGCAACAAGATGACCTACCAGATGGATCCCGCGAACAGCGACGAAGCGCTGCGCGAAGTGCGCCTGGACATCGACGAAGGCGCCGACATGGTGATGGTCAAGCCGGGCATGCCGTACCTCGACATCGTGCGCCGCGTGAAGGATGAGTTCCGCTTCCCGACCTACGTGTACCAGGTGAGCGGTGAATACGCGATGCTGAAGGCCGCCGCGATGAACGGCTGGCTCGACCACGACAAGGTCGTGCTCGAATCGCTGCTCGCGTTCAAGCGTGCGGGCGCCGACGGCGTGCTCACGTACTTCGCACTCGACGCCGCACGTCTGCTGAAAGCGCAACGCTAAGCGCCTGCCGGCTGGCGGAAAGAAAAACGGCGGGACACTTCGGCGTCCCGCCGTTTTTTGTTTGCCGTCGATCGCGGCCGCATGCCTTGTCGATCGTCAGCTCATCCCACGCAAGCGCGCCGGTTCGCCACCAGCGCGCTCGCAACCCGCATGGTCATACCGTCGGGACCGCAGCCCGGTCGAGGCTGCGCAGGAACGTCTCGGCCGCCTGATAGCCGACCACGCGCCCGATCTCGTTGCCGCTTCTATCGAAGAAGATGATGCCCGGCGGCCCGAACAGGTTGAAGCGTTTCAGCAGCGCCTGGTCGTCCGGGTTGTTCGCAGTGACATCCGCGCGCACGAGGTGAAGCCGCGCGAGCCGCGCCTGCACGCGCGCGTCGGTAAACGTCAGATGCTCCATCTCCTTGCAGCTCACGCACCAGTCGGCGTAGAAATCGAGCATCACGGGCTGGCCCGACGTCTTCAGCAGCGTGTCGAGTTCGCCACTCGAGCGCACCGATGCGAATGTGGGCCCATCCTGCGCGGCGGCGGCGCCTGCCGCCGCCGTGCCGCCCGACGCAACCGTGCGTGCCGCCAGCACCGCCAACGGCTTGACCGGATCGGTCGATCCCGCGGCCAGGCCGACGAGCAGCGTGGCCGCCCAGATCGCGAGCGCAGCGCCCACGCCACGGCCGAGGCGACGCCAGATCGACGTGGCGCCGGCATTCGGCGTGAACAGCCCGAGCGCCGCGGCCGCGATCAGCAACCACAACGCGGCGAGCACCATCTTCAGGCCACCGGCAAGCACCGGCCACACGATCCACAGCGCTGCTGCGAGCAGCACGATGCCGAAGAACACCTTCACGCCGTCCATCCATGCGCCGGCGCGCGGCAGTACCGTCCCGGCACCGACGCCGACGATCAGCAGCGGCACGCCCAGCCCCAGCCCCATCGCGAACAGCGCGGCACCGCCGAGCAGCGCATTGCCCGTGTGCGCGATGAAGGCGAGCACCGCAAACAGCGGCGCCGTCATGCATGCGCCGACGACCAGTGCGGACAGCGCGCCCATCGCCGCGACCGCGGCGAAATGGCCGCCCTGGCGCGCGCTCGATGCCCCGGCCGCACCGTTCTGCCAGCGCGCTGGCAGCGCGATGTCCTTGCCCGAGATCAGCGAGACGGCAAACGCGGTCAGCAGCACGCCGAAAGCGCCGAGCACCCACGGGTTCTGCAGCCACGCGCCGAGGCTCTGGCCGACCAGTGCCGCGGCGATGCCGAGCACCGTGTACACGAGCGCCATGCCGACCACATAGGTCAGCGACAGCGCGAAGCCGCGCGCATGCGTCGCGCGTGTGCCCTGGCCGATGATGATCGCCGACACGATCGGAATCATCGGATACGAACACGGCAGGAGGCTCAGCACGACGCCCGCGACGAAATACAGCGCGACGATCGTGAAGAAGCCACGTCCTTCGAGCAGCGACTGCGCGAAATCGGCGCTCGTGACCTTGTCGAACCAGCTTCCCGCGGCCGCCGCATCGCCGGACGACGGCGACGGTGACGACGAAGCGGCGCCCAGCGCGGCGCCGTCGACCTTCACGACGTGCTCGGCCGGCGGATAGCAGATGCCCTCGTCCGCGCACCCCTGCGACGTCACCGCGAGCTCGAACGGGCCGGCCGCCTGCTTGACGGGCACGTGCACGACGACTTCGTCACGGTAGGTCTCGACGTTCTTCTGGAACGTCTGGTCGAACTTCACGTGGCCGGGCGGGAATTGCGGATCGCCCAGCGTCGCCTGCCCGCTCTTCACCGCGAACGCGAACCGCTCGCGGTACAGGTAATAGCCATTGGCGACCTTGAAGCGGACATCCACCTGTCCCGGCGATTCGCTCGCACTGAACTTGAACGCCACCGACGGATCGAGGAAATCGTCGGCCGCACGCGCGACCGACAGGCCGCCCAGCACGAGCATGAACGACAACAGGACTGCGAGGAATCGCAGCGCGCGCACGCGCACGGGAAGCGCCATACCGTTAAACATGAAATAGACGTTGAGTTTCGCTGGTCACCCACTGGCCGTACGCGGCCGATGCCGTCGTCTGCCACGAGACGATTTCGGGCGTCTCGTAAGGATGATGCGCGAGAATAAATCGCTCCAGTTCGAGCGCCCGCACGGGGCTCGTCTTGAACAGCAACTGGATCTCGTCGGCCGTTTCGACCTTGCCCTGCCAGTGATAGCGCGACTTGATCGCACCGAGCTCCGACACGCACGCGGCGAGCCGCGCATCGAGCGCACCGTCTGAAAGTGTCTTGGCGATCTCGGCATCGGGCACCGTCGTCAACATCAGCACCACTATCATCCGCGCCCTCCTGGCTGGTCTATCGGCTCCTGCCGACGCGGATTGCCCTTCTGGAGCGCGCGCCGGCTGCCCCGTATCGTAGCGCAGCGCGCGCAACGCTGCCGACACCGCCCTGCGACAATCGATCGCAGCCGGCGCCGGAAAAACAAAAAGGGCCAAGCAATTGCTCGGCCCCTTTCAGATACTGCTGCGTACCGGAAGCTTACTCAGCTTCTTGCACGTTTTCCGTTTCGTCGACTTCCGGACGATCGAGCAGCTCGACCAGTGCCATCGGTGCGTTGTCGCCCACGCGGAAGCCGAACTTCAGCACGCGCAGGTAGCCGCCCGGACGGTTCGCGAAACGCGGACCGAGCACGTCGAACAGCTTCGCCACCGAATCACGATCGCGCAGGCGGTTGAACGCCAGGCGACGGTTTGCCAGCGACGGCTTCTTGCCGAGCGTGATCAGCGGCTCGACGACTTTACGGAGTTCCTTCGCCTTCGGCAGCGTCGTCTTGATGACTTCGTGCTCGATCAGCGAGTTGGACATGTTACGGAGCATAGCCAGACGGTGGCTGCTCGTGCGGTTCAGTTTCCGCAGACCATGACGATGGCGCATTTCAGTTTCCTTGATTCAAAGTTTTGATCCAGCTCTTCTATCGCACCCCGATGGGTGCACGGGCCGGTAACGAAAAAAGCAAGATGCGGATTTTAAAGGAAAATCCGCATCTTTGCCAACTACAGTAACAGCCAGGCTTACTTGTCGAGACCAGCCGGCGGCCAGTTTTCGAGCTTCATGCCCAGCGTGAGACCGCGCGAAGCGAGCACTTCCTTGATCTCGTTGAGCGACTTGCGACCGAGGTTCGGCGTCTTCAGCAGCTCGTTTTCCGTGCGCTGGATCAGGTCGCCGATGTAGTAGATGTTCTCGGCCTTCAGGCAGTTCGCCGAACGAACCGTCAGCTCGAGATCGTCCACCGGACGCAGCAGGATCGGATCGATCTGCGGTGCACGCGACGGCGCTTCGGCTGCCGTTTCCGTGCCTTCCAGCGCCGCGAACACGGACAGCTGGTCGACCAGGATGCGGGCCGATTGACGGATCGCTTCTTCCGGCGTGATCACACCGCTCGTCTCGATGTTCATCACGAGCTTGTCGAGGTCGGTACGCTGCTCGACACGTGCGCTTTCGACGGCGTAGCTCACGCGGCGAACCGGCGAGAACGATGCGTCGAGGACGATGCGGCCGATGATCTTGGCCGTGTCTTCGCCGTAGCGACGAACGTTGCCGGGCACATAGCCGCGACCCTTTTCGATCTTGATCTGAACGTCGAGCTTGCCACCCTTCGACAGGTGCGCAATCACGTGATTCGGGTTGATGACTTCGCAGTCGTGAGCCAGCTCGATATCGCCGGCCGTGACAACGCCTTCACCTTCCTTGCGCAGCGTAACCGTCACTTCGTCACGGTTATGCAGCTTGAACACCACGCCCTTCAGGTTCAGCAGCAGGTTGACGACGTCTTCCTGCACGCCATCCAGCGTCGAGTACTCGTGCACCACGCCCGCGATCGTCACTTCGGTCGGCGCGTAGCCAACCATCGACGACAGCAGCACGCGGCGAAGCGCATTGCCCAAGGTGTGGCCGTAACCGCGTTCGAACGGTTCCATGACCACCCTCGCGTGGTTCTCGCCCAGCGATTCCACGGCGATGATCTTGGGTTTCAGCAAACTGGTTTGCATGGGCTTTCCTTTTCAATACCCTCGGCTCGTTACACCGATAAGGCTGACCGGTAACAACCAGAAAATAAACAGCCGAGGCCCCTCCTTGCGCAACGCAATCGGGGTGCCTCGGCCGTCAATCGGATTAACGCGAATACAATTCGACGATCAGGCTTTCGTTGATGTCGCCTGCGATTTCAGCGCGCTCCGGCATTTGCTTGAACGTGCCTTCGAACTTCTTCGCATCGACTGCAACCCAGCTCGGCATGCCGCCTTGCTCGGCCAGCGACAGCGCTTCGACGATACGCGCCTGCTTCTTCGCCTTTTCGCGGATCGCGACGATGTCACCTGCCTTCACTTGCTGCGACGGGACGTTCGCGACGACGCCGTTCACGGTGATCGACTTGTGGCTCACCAGCTGACGCGCTTCAGCGCGGGTCGAGCCGAAGCCCATGCGATACACGACGTTGTCGAGACGCGACTCGAGCAGTTGCAGCAGGTTTTCACCCGTGTTGCCCTTGCGACGGTCGGCTTCAGCGAAGTAGCGGCGGAACTGACGCTCCAGAACGCCGTAGATACGCTTGACCTTCTGCTTTTCGCGCAGCTGCGTACCGTAGTCGGACGTACGTGCGCCCGAGGTACGGCCGTGCTGACCCGGCTTGCTGTCGAGCTTGCACTTGTCGGCGAGCGAGCGGCGCGCGCTCTTCAGGAACAGGTCGGTGCCTTCACGGCGGGACAGCTTGGCCTTCGGGCCGATATAACGTGCCACTTTGCATTCCTCTATCAATCAGTCACGCAGATCGGAATCCGCGCTAGTTCGCGCCCTTTGGGGCGAACGGTGGGCTTAGTCAATCAAAAAAGCAACGCCCGTCGACGCTGAGCGGCGACAGGCAATGTGCTAGCACGAACGTGCCAGCACACCTTTAGATACGACGACGCTTCGGCGGACGGCAGCCGTTGTGCGGAATCGGGGTGACGTCCGAAATCGCGGTGATCTTGATGCCGAGGCCGTGCAGTGCGCGCACTGCCGACTCACGACCCGGGCCCGGGCCCTTGATCCGCACTTCCAGATTCTTCACGCCGTATTCCATCGCGACGCGGCCAGCCGACTCGGCTGCGACCTGGGCAGCGAACGGCGTCGATTTGCGCGAGCCCTTGAAGCCCTGACCGCCCGACGTCGCCCATGCCAGTGCGTTGCCTTGGCGATCGGTGATCGTGATGATCGTGTTGTTGAACGACGCGTGAACGTGAACCACGCCTTCAGCGACGTTCTTCTTAACCTTCTTGCGAACGCGTTGCGCCGCGGTGTTCGAAGCCTTAGCCATTACGTTTTCCTGTAACTGTCAGTTCCGCTTACTTCTTCAGCGCTTGCGCTGCACGACGCGGACCCTTGCGAGTACGTGCGTTCGTACGCGTACGCTGACCGCGCATCGGCAGGCCCTTGCGATGACGAACACCACGGTAGCAACCGAGGTCCATCAGGCGCTTGATGTTCATCGTCACTTCACGGCGCAGATCGCCTTCGACGACAAACTTGCCCACTTCTTCACGCAGCTTTTCCAAGTCTGCGTCGGTCAAATCCTTGACCTTCTTCGAAAAATCGACGCCAGCTGCCACGCAGATGCTGCGCGAACGGGTGCGGCCGACACCAAAGATTGCCGTCAGGCCGATCTCGGTGTGCTGGTGATTCGGGATGTTAACCCCTGCGATACGAGCCATTGTTTTTCCTCAAACAAAAAGCGCAAACAAACGCGCGGTCAGCCTTGGCGCTGCTTGTGGCGCGGATCCGAGCTGCAGATCACGCGAACGACGCCTTTGCGCTTGATGATCTTGCAATTGCGGCAAATGCGCTTAACCGATGCCATCACTTTCATGATAATACCCTTTTTTCAAATCACTTCGCCCGGAACACGATCCGCGCACGAGACAGATCGTAAGGCGTCAATTCAACCGTCACCTTGTCGCCCGGCAGGATGCGGATGTAGTGCATCCGCATCTTTCCGGAAATATGCCCCAACACGACATGGCCGTTTTCCAGCTTCACGCGGAAGGTCGCATTCGGGAGGTTTTCAATCACCTCACCCTGCATCTGGATTACATCGTCTTTGGCCATAGTCCTTTCAACGCATCGGGATGTTGCCGCCCTTGAAGTTTGCCTTCTTGAGCAGTGACTCATACTGTTGCGACATAACGTACGACTGCACCTGCGCCATAAAGTCCATCGTGACGACGACAATGATCAGCAGCGACGTTCCACCAAAATAAAACGGCACGTTCCAGCGCAGCACCAGAAACTCCGGCAGCAGACACACGAAGACGATGTAGATCGCACCGGCCAGCGTCAGACGCGTGAGGATGCGGTCGATATATCGTGCGGTCTGGTCGCCCGGACGAATGCCCGGAACAAACGCGCCGCTCTTCTTCAGGTTGTCTGCGGTTTCCCTGCTGTTGAACACCAGTGCGGTGTAGAAGAAGCAGAAAAACACGATCGCCAGCGTGTACAGCAGCACATAGACCGGCTGGCCCGGCTTCAGCGCTTCCGCAACGTTATGCAACGTATTGGAAATCCAGCTTCCCGTCGGCTGACCGGTACTGAACCAGCCGAGAATCGTTGCCGGGAACAGAATGATCGACGATGCGAAGATCGGCGGAATCACACCCGACATGTTCAGCTTCAGCGGCAGATGCGACGACTGCCCACCGTAGATCTTGTTGCCGACCTGGCGCTTCGCGTAGTTCACGAGGATCTTGCGCTGACCGCGTTCGATGAACACGACCAGGTAAGTCACCGCGGCAATCAGGACGACGATGATGATCGCCGAAATGATGCTCATCGAACCCGTACGCACCAGCTCGAACAACCCACCCACGGCATTCGGGAACCCTGCTGCGATCCCGCCGAAGATGATGATCGAGATACCGTTGCCCAGACCACGCTCGGTAATCTGCTCGCCGAGCCACATCAGGAACATCGTGCCCGTAACCAGCGTCACGACCGTCGTCAGACGGAACAGCATGCCGGGATCGGTGACGAGGCCCGGCTGGTTTTCCAGCGCAGCCGCGATACCGAACGCCTGGAAGGTCGCGAGCACCACGGTGAAATACCGCGTGTACTGCGTGATCTTCCGTTGCCCTGCCTGCCCTTCCTTCTTCAGCGCCTCGAGCTGCGGCGAGACGATCGCCAGCAACTGCATGATGATCGACGCCGAGATGTACGGCATGATCCCCAGCGCAAAGATCGTGAAGCGGGAAAGCGCGCCACCCGAGAACATGTTGAACATGCCCAGGATGCCGCCCGCCTGGCTCTGGAACAGCTTAGCCAGTTGATCCGGATCGATGCCCGGCACGGGAATGTGCGCGCCGATGCGATAGACGATCAGCGCCAGGAGCAAGAACATTGCTCGCCGGCGCAGATCGCCGAATTTCGCCGTGCTTCGACCGGGTTTTGCAAGACTCGGGCTGTTAGCCAAGTACCTTCTCCGATGAATGCAAGTGACGACGCGCTACGCGTGTCACTCGGCGAACGAACCGCCAGCCGCTTCGATCGCAGCGCGCGCACCCTTGGTGGCACCGAGACCCTTCACGACGATCTTGCGCTTCAGTTCGCCCGTCGCGATGATCTTTGCGCTCTTCGTCAGCTCACCGACCAGGCCGGCTTGCTTCAGTGCGAGCAGATCGATCTCGTCGACCGGCAGCTTCTCGAGGTCGCTCAGGCGCACTTCACCGACGAATTCCTTCGTCAGCGACGTGAAACCGCGCTTCGGCAGACGACGTTGCAGAGGCATCTGACCGCCTTCGAAACCGACTTTGTGGAAGCCGCCCGAACGCGATTTCTGACCCTTGTGACCACGGCCAGCCGTCTTGCCGAGGCCCGAACCGATGCCGCGGCCGACGCGACGCTTGGCGTGCTTGGCGCCAGCTGCCGGCTTCAGGTTATTCAATTCCATATCAACTCCTTGATCCGTAGGGCCGCTTACGCGATGACCTTAACGAGGTACGAGACCTTGTTGATCATGCCGCGGACCGCCGGCGTGTCCTGAAGCTCGCTGACCGAGTTGAGTCGGCGCAGGCCCAGGCCACGCACGGTCGCGCGGTGCGATTCGCGGGTCCCGATCAGGCTCTTAACGAGCTGAACCTTGACAGTTTTTTCAGACATGGTGACCACCCGGGCTTAGCCCAAAATTTCTTCGACGGACTTGCCGCGCTTCGCCGCGATGTCTGCCGGGGTGGACTGCTTGCGCAGACCGTCCAGCGTGGCGCGAACGAGGTTGTACGGGTTCGTCGAACCGTGGCTCTTCGCCACGACGTTCTGAACGCCCATCACGTCGAACACTGCGCGCATCGGGCCGCCGGCGATCACGCCCGTACCTGCCTTCGCCGGAGCGAGGAGGACAGCGGATGCGCCATGCTTGCCGTGCACTTCGTGTTGCAGCGTGCCGTTCTTGAGCGGCACCTTGAACATGTTGCGGCGAGCTTGTTCCATTGCCTTCTGGACAGCGACCGGCACTTCCTTCGCCTTGCCCTTGCCCATACCGATGCGGCCATCACCGTCGCCAACCACGGTCAGTGCGGCGAAGCCGAGAATACGGCCACCCTTCACGACCTTGGTCACGCGATTGACCGAAATCATCTTTTCGCGAAGGCCGTCGTCGCGCTCGTCAGCCTGAACTTTCGCTTGCATCTTTGCCATGACGAATTCCTTCCTTAGAACTTGAGCCCAGCTTCGCGAGCTGCCTCAGCCAGCGCCTTGACGCGGCCGTGGTAGCGGAAGCCCGAGCGGTCGAAGGCGACGGATTCGATGCCGGCAGCCTTTGCCTTTTCGGCAATACGCTTGCCGATCAGCGTCGCAGCATTGACGTTGCCGCCCTTGCCCGACTTGTCGGCCAGTTCTGCGCGCACTTCAGCTTCGAGCGTCGACGCGCTGGCGAGCACCTTGGTGCCGCAGGGCGAGAACACTTGAGCGTAGATGTGCGTGTTCGTGCGATGCACGGCGAGACGCGCGACCTGCAGCTCAGCGATCTTGATACGCGTCTGGCGAGCGCGGCGCAGGCGAGATTGAGTCTTATCCATGATTGCGCACCCTTACTTCTTCTTCGTTTCTTTGAGGATCACAACCTCGTCGGAATAGCGCACGCCCTTGCCCTTGTAGGGCTCCGGCGGACGGTAACCGCGGACTTCCGCAGCCACTTGACCGACTTGTTGCTTGTTGATCCCCTTGATCACGATTTCGGTTTGCGTCGGGGTTTCTGCCTTGACGCCTTCCGGCATCTGGTGCACCACCGGGTGCGAGAAACCCAGCGACAGGTTCAGCTTGTCGCCTTGCGCTTGCGCACGATAACCGACGCCAACCAGCGTCAGCTTGCGCTCGAAACCCTTCGTCACGCCGTGCACGGCATTCGCGATAATCGCGCGCATCGTGCCCGACAGTGCATTTGCTTCGCGGCTTTCGTCCACCGGCGACAGGTTCAGCGTGCCGTCGTTGTTCGCCACGTTCACGAGCGGATTGATCGCTTGCGTGATGGTGCCCAGCGGGCCCTTGACGGTGATCGCACCGTCGGCCAGCTTGACTTCCGCGCCTTGCAGCGCGATCGGGCTCTTACCTACTCGAGACATGTTTCTCTCTCCTCGGCTTTAAGCGACGTAGCAGATGACTTCGCCGCCGACGCCGGTAGCGCGCGCCTTGCGGTCGGTCATCACGCCCTTCGGCGTCGACACGATGGCCACACCGAGGCCATTCATGACCTGCGGGATGTCGTTACGGCCGCGGTACACGCGCAGGCCAGGCTTCGACACGCGTTCGATGCGTTCGATAACCGGACGACCAGCGTAGTACTTCAGCGCGATATTCAGTTCGGACTTCGCACCTTCCGCCTTCACGGCGAAATCGTCGATATAGCCTTCGTCTTTCAGGACTTGCGCGATTGCAACCTTGACTTTCGACGAGGGCATCGACACCGATACCTTCTCGACCATCTGCCCGTTGCGGATGCGAGTCAGCATATCGGCGATAGGATCACTCATGCTCATTTACGTTTCTCCTATTACCAGCTCGCCTTGGTCAGGCCAGGAATCTCGCCACGGAATGCGATTTCACGAATCTTGTTACGCGCGAGGCCGAATTTACGGAACGTGCCACGCGGACGGCCCGTGATCGCGCAGCGGTTACGCTGGCGGGTCGGGTTTGCGTTGCGGGGCAGTTGCTGCAGCTCAAGGCGTGCTTCGTAGCGCTCTTCTTCCGACTTGCTTTGGTCTTCGACGATCGCCTTCAGCGCATCGCGCTTTGCTGCGAACTTCGCGACCAGGCGGGCGCGCTTCTTTTCACGTTCGATCAGTGCCAGTTTAGCCACGGTAACCTCAGTTTCTGAACGGGAACTTGAAGCTGGCGAGCAGAGCCTTTGCTTCGTCGTCGGTCTTCGCAGTCGTCGTGATGCTGATGTTCAGCCCACGCAGTGCGTCGATCTTGTCGTAGTCGATTTCGGGGAAAATGATCTGCTCTTTCACACCGATGTTGTAGTTGCCACGGCCATCGAAAGCACGACCCGACACACCGCGGAAGTCACGCACGCGGGGCAGGGCGACCGTCACGAAACGGTCGAGGAATTCGTACATTGCTTGGCCACGCAGCGTCACCATCGCGCCGATCGGGTAACCCTGGCGGATCTTGAAGCCTGCGATTGCCTTGCGCGCCTTCGTCACGACCGGCTTCTGACCAGCGATCTTCGTGAGGTCGCCAACGGCGTTCTCGATGATCTTCTTGTCAGCGATCGCTTCGCCAAGACCCATGTTCAGCGTGATCTTGGTGATGCGCGGCACTTCCATGACCGACTTGTAACCGAACTTCTCGATCAGGCCGGGCACAACCTTTTCTTTGTAAAACTCTTGAAAACGAGCCATTTTTTACTCCGCTGCGTCAGGCGCTCAGTACAGCACCGGTCGTCTTCAGGAAGCGAACCTTCTTGCCTTCCTCGACCTTGATGCCAACACGCGACGCCTTGCCATTCGCGTCGACCAGTGCGACGTTCGAAATATGCAGGGGCATCGTCTTCGCTTCCACGCCGCCAGTCGTACCCTTCATCGGGTTCGGCTTCACATGCTTCTTGACGAGGTTGATACCTTCAACCGTCACATGCTCTGCACCGACTGCCAGCACGACGCCGCGCTTGCCCTTGTCCTTGCCAGTGACGACGATGACTTCGTCACCTTTGCGAATCTTGTTCATCGCGACTCCTTACAGCACTTCCGGCGCCAGCGAAACGATCTTCATGAATCGTTCGCTACGCAGCTCACGCGTGACCGGCCCGAAGATACGGGTGCCGATCGGCTCGAGCTTGTTATTCAAAAGCACAGCGGCGTTGCCGTCGAACTTGATCAGCGAGCCGTCTTGACGGCGCACGCCCTTGGCGGTGCGAACCACCACGGCGTTGTAGATTTCGCCTTTCTTCACGCGCCCGCGCGGCGTTGCCTCTTTGACGCTCACCTTGATGATGTCGCCAATGCCGGCATAACGACGCTTCGAGCCGCCGAGCACCTTGATGCACAGGACTTCACGTGCACCCGTGTTGTCGGCTACTTCGAGCCGAGATTCGGTCTGGATCATGGTTTGTCTTTCCCAACTTAATCCGGATGCACCACCATGATGCATTCGGTCAGTCTTGGTCCCGTCAGCCAATCGGCTGCTTGGGTTGGAACAGCAGCGACGGCAAACGAAACCCGCCATCGCAATTCGGTGAATCTTTCGGACAGGCAGGCGCCAGTCCGCTTCCCCCACCAACTTCGCCCGCGACGGGGCTCCCATAAAGAGGGAAGACCAGGATTATAACAAATAATCCTGGTCACGCAAGCAAATACTTTGCGATTTCAAGCACTTCGCGGAGAAGTGCCTGTTACTGCCTACTGCGCTGCCCGCTTAGATGACGCGAGCTGCTTCGACGAGGCGCGACACCGTCCAGGCCTTCGTCTTCGAAACAGGACGCGTTTCCTGGATTTCGACGAGATCGCCTTCGTTGTAGGTGTTCGCTTCATCGTGCGCGTGGTACTTCTTCGAACGCACGACATACTTGCCGTAGATCGGGTGCTTGACGCGGTGCTCGATCAGCACGGTGACGGTCTTGTCCATCTTGTTGCTGACGACCCGACCGACCAGCGTCCGCTTCAGCGAGGTTTTCACGCTATCGTTCATTTCTGGTTCGCCTTCTGAGTCATGACGGTCCGCACACGTGCGATGTCGCGACGAACCTTCTTCAGCTGGCTCGTGTTGGTGAGCTGCTGGGTCGCGAGTTGCATGCGCAGGCCGAATTGCGCCTTCAGCAGGTCCGCCAGCTCCTTGTTGAGCGCGGCCTGGTCTTTCTGGAGAAGTTCGGAAGCCTTCATATTTTCTCCTTAGGCGCCGAGCTGGCGCACGATGAACGCCGTCTTCAGCGGCAGCTTGGCTGCAGCCAGACGGAACGCTTCGCGTGCCAGTTCTTCGGTTACGCCGTCCATTTCATAGAGCATCTTGCCCGGCTGAATCTCGGCGACGTAGTACTCCGGGTTACCCTTACCGTTACCCATACGCACTTCGGCCGGCTTCTGCGAAATCGGCTTGTCCGGGAAGATCCGGATCCAGATGCGGCCGCCACGCTTGATGTGACGCGTCATTGCACGACGCGCCGCTTCAATCTGGCGTGCGGTCAAACGACCGCGACCGATAGCCTTCAGGCCGAATTCACCGAACGACACTGCGTTGCCGCGCGTCGCCTTGCCGGTGTTACGACCCTTCTGCTCTTTACGATACTTTCTGCGTTTCGGTTGCAGCATCGTTATTCTCCAGTCTTGCCGTCTTCGGGCTTGCCGGCGCCACGGCGCGGTGCGCCACGACGAGCACCCGGAGCGCCGCCTTCGCCGTCACGGCGCGGACGACGGTCGCCCGGACGCGCATTGCGACGCGGACGCTTGTCTTCGGCTACTTCTTCCACCACCGGTGCGTCGTTGCGGCCGAGCGTATCGCCCTTGTAGACCCACACCTTGACGCCGATGATCCCGTAAGTCGTCTTCGCTTCCGAGGTCGCGTAGTCGATATCAGCACGCAGCGTGTGAAGCGGCACGCGACCTTCGCGATACCACTCCGTACGAGCGATTTCGATACCGTTCAGACGGCCTGCGCTCATGATCTTGATGCCTTGGGCACCCAGACGCATCGCGTTCTGCATCGCACGCTTCATCGCGCGACGGAACATGATCCGGCGCTCGAGCTGTTGCGTGATCGAGTCAGCGATCAGCTGAGCATCGGTTTCCGGCTTGCGGATTTCTTCGATGTTGACGTGAACCGGCACGCCCATGCGGCGTTGCAGTTCCGTCTTCAGCTGTTCGATATCCTCGCCCTTCTTGCCGATGACCACGCCCGGACGCGAGCTGTAAATCGTGATGCGCGCGTTCTTCGCCGGACGCTCGATGACCACCCGACCGACCGAAGCGTTCTTCAGCTTCTTCTTCAGGTATTCACGAACACCGATGTCTTCCTGCAGCATCGCCGCGAAATTGTTGTTGTTCGCGTACCAACGCGAAGCCCAATTGCGGCTGACAGCCAGGCGGAAGCCAGTCGGATGAATTTTCTGTCCCATCGTATGGCTCCTTAATTCCCGACCGTCACAGTGATGTGACAGGATTGCTTCTCGATGCGGTTACCGCGGCCCTTGGCGCGCGCGGTGAAACGCTTGAGCGATGCAGCCTTGTCGACGTAGATGCTCTTGATCTTGAGCTCGTCGATATCAGCGCCTTCGTTGTGCTCCGCATTCGCGATTGCCGACAGCACAACCTTCTTCACGATGCCAGCCGCCTTCTTCGGCGAGAACGTCAGAACGTTCAGCGCCTTGTCGACCGGCAAACCGCGGATCTGGTCAGCCACAAGGCGCGTTTTCTGCGCCGAGATGCGGGCACCGCGATGAATTGCTTTCACTTCCATCTTGATTGCCCCTTATTTCTTGGCCTTCTTGTCGGCTGCGTGACCCTTGAACGTACGGGTCAGTGCGAACTCGCCAAGCTTGTGGCCGACCATGTTTTCCGAGATGTACACCGGAACGTGTTGACGGCCGTTGTGAACAGCGATCGTCAGGCCGATGAAATCCGGCAGAATCGTCGAGCGACGCGACCAGGTCTTGATCGGCTTTTTGTCGCGCGAAGCTGCAGCCGCCTCAACTTTCTTCAGCAAATGGGCGTCGCAGAACGGACCTTTTTTAACAGAACGTGCCATTGCCTACTCCTTAACGCTTGTGACGGCGCTGGACGATCATCGTCGTCGTGCGCTTGTTGCTACGGGTGCGATAACCCTTAGCCGGCGTACCCCACGGGCTAACCGGATCGCGACCTGCAGCCGTCTTGCCCTCACCACCACCGTGCGGGTGATCAACCGGGTTCATCGCAACGCCACGCACCGTCGGGCGGATACCGCGCCAGCGGTTCGCGCCAGCCTTGCCGATCTGGCGCAGGCTATGCTCTTCGTTGCCGACTTCACCGATCGTTGCACGGCACTCGATGTGCACGCGGCGGATTTCGCCCGAACGCAGACGAACCTGCGCGTAGACGCCTTCACGCGCCAGCAGCATGGCCGACGTACCAGCCGAACGCGCCATTTGCGCGCCCTTGCCCGGCAGCATCTCGATGCAGTGGATCGTCGTACCGACCGGAATGTTGCGGATCGGCAGCGTGTTGCCTGCGCGGATCGGCGCTTCCGAACCCGACATCAGCTGTTGGCCGACGGTCAGGCCCTTCGGGGCGATGATGTAGCGACGCTCGCCGTCTGCGTAGAGCACCAGCGCGATGTTCGCGCTACGGTTCGGGTCGTACTCGAGACGCTCGACCTTTGCCGGGATGCCATCCTTCGTGCGACGGAAATCGACGATACGGTAGTGCTGCTTGTGACCACCACCCTTGTGACGCGTGGTGATACGACCGTTGTTGTTACGGCCGGCGGTCGAGCTCTGCGAGTCGAGCAGTGCCGCGAACGGCTTGCCCTGGTGCAGGTTCTTGTTGACCACCTTGACCATCGCGCGGCGACCCGGCGATGTCGGCTTAACTTTAACGATTGCCATGATTACTTGGCCTCCGCTTCAAAGTTGATTTCCTGGCCGGGCTTCAGGCAAACGTACGCCTTCTTCACGTCCTTGCGGCGGCCCATCGAACGGCCGAAGCGCTTTTGCTTGCCCTTCTGAACCAGCACGTTGACCGAATCAACTTCAACCTTGAACAGCAGCTCGACAGCCGCCTTCACTTCCTGCTTCGTGGCATCCGGTGCGACTTCGAACACGACTTGCTCGTTCTTGTCGGCAACCAGCGTCGCCTTTTCCGAGATCACCGGTGCGAGCAGGACCTGCATCAAACGATGATCGTTCTTGCGAATCTCGCTCATGACAGCAACTCCTCGATCTGGGCGACCGCAGCCTTCGTGACCAGCACTTTCTTGAAGTAGATCAGCGAGAGCGGGTCAGCGTAGCGCGGCTCGACAATTGCCACGTGCGGCAGGTTGCGCGATGCCAGGTACAGGTTCTCGTCGACCGTGTCGGTGATGATCAGCACGGAGTCGAGACCCATGGTCTTGAATTTTTCGGCCAGCAGCTTGGTCTTCGGCGCTTCGAGGATGATGTCCTCGACGACCGACAGACGGCCTTCACGGGCCAGCTGCGAGAAGATCGAGCAGAGACCTGCGCGATGCATCTTCTTGTTGACCTTGTGCGAGAAGTTTTCTTCCGGCGAATTCGGGAAGATACGACCACCGCCACGCCACAACGGGCTCGACGACATACCGGCACGAGCGCGGCCCGTACCCTTCTGGCGCCACGGCTTCTTCGTCGTGTGCTTGACTTGCTCACGGTCCTTCTGTGCGCGGTTACCTTGGCGAGCATTCGCCTGGTAAGCGACGACGACCTGGTGGATCAGCGCTTCGTTGTAGTCACGACCGAACACGACGTCCGATGCGTTGACCACTGCACCTTCCTGACCATTTTCGTTCAGGAGCTTGAGTTCCATTATTTCGCCCCCTTGGTCTTGACGGCCGGCGTCACGAAGACCTTGCCGCCCTTCGCGCCCGGAATCGCACCCTTCACGAGCAGCAGCTTGCGCTCTGCGTCGATACGAGCGATTTCGAGGTTCTGCACCGTCACCGTCACGTCACCCATGTGACCCGTCATGCGTTTACCCGGGAAAACACGACCCGGATCCTGCGCCATACCGATCGAGCCCGGCACGTTGTGCGAGCGCGAGTTACCGTGCGTGGCACGGCCGGAGGAGAAGTTGTAACGCTTGATCGTACCGGCGTAGCCCTTACCGATCGACACGCCTTGCACGTCGACCTTCTGGCCCACTTCGAAAAGATCTGCACCGACCACGGCGCCATTCGACAGCTCGGCTGCCTTGGCCGCGTCAATGCGGAATTCCTTGAGGATTTCACCGGCTTCGACACCGGCTTTGGCGAGATGACCTGCCAGCGGCTTCGTCACGCGCGAGGCACGACGGGAGCCGAATGCAACCTGCACGGCCGTATAGCCGTCGGTTTCAACAGTCTTGATCTGCGTCACGCGGTTGTCCGACACGTCCAGCACGGTGACGGGAATCGAATCCCCTTCAGCCGTGAAGATACGGGTCATGCCAACCTTGCGACCTACGAGTCCAAGGCTCATCATTTTCTCCATTCCCGACTGCGATTGGTCGGGGCTGATTTACAAAATGCCGGGCACGCAAGGCCCAACTTTTTTACGCGAATACGCGAAAAGCCAAGCATTATAGCCCGCCCTCGCGTTTTTCGCAAGCAATCAAAGACTTAGCGCCGCCCGACAAGCCGACCGGCGCTGGAAGCCTTACTGCAGCTTGATTTCCACGTCGACGCCAGCCGGCAGGTCGAGCTTCATCAGCGCGTCAACCGTCTTGTCGGTCGGATCGACGATGTCCATCAGGCGCTGGTGGGTACGGATTTCGAGCTGATCGCGCGACGTCTTGTTGACGTGCGGCGAACGCAGGATGTCAAAACGCTGAATGCGCGTCGGCAGCGGCACCGGGCCACGGACGATTGCGCCAGTCCGCTTCGCGGTATCGACGATCTCGGCAGCCGATTGATCGATCAGACGATAGTCGAATGCCTTCAGGCGAATGCGGATTTTCTGTTGCTGCATGACGATTCCTTGGAAAGAGCGAGGCGATGTTGCATCGCCGGACACTAAAAGAACGTGAAACTTGACGCCTGCGGGGAGCGAGACATCAGGTTCCGGACGGTACTTCCACTGCTAAGCCCGCGATTCTACACGAAATTCTGGAACGATGGTGCGAGTTTCTCGCCCCGCGCTTTCGCGTGACGGAAAAACAAAACCGGGTGCCAGCGCAAGCTGGACACCCGGTTTCGACGGTACGGACTGCATACCGCGGAATCGCGGACCCCGTCGGGATCCGCGGATCGTCGATATTACTCGATGATCTTGGCGACGACGCCGGCGCCGACCGTACGGCCGCCTTCGCGGATTGCGAAGCGCAGACCTTCTTCCATCGCGATCGGAGCGATCAGCTTCACCGTGATCGACACGTTGTCGCCCGGCATCACCATTTCCTTGTCCTTCGGCAGCTCGATCGAGCCCGTCACGTCCGTCGTACGGAAGTAGAACTGCGGACGGTAGTTGTTGAAGAACGGCGTGTGACGGCCGCCTTCGTCCTTGCTCAGCACGTACACTTCAGCCGTGAAGTGCGTGTGCGGCGTGATCGAACCCGGCTTCGCCAGAACCTGGCCACGCTCCACGTCTTCACGCTTCGTGCCGCGCAGCAGGATACCAACGTTGTCGCCCGCTTGACCTTGGTCCAGCAGCTTGCGGAACATTTCAACGCCCGTGCAGGTCGTCTTCACCGTCGGCTTGATACCGACGATTTCGATTTCTTCGCCGACCTTCACGATGCCGCGCTCAACGCGACCCGTCACAACCGTACCACGGCCCGAGATCGAGAACACGTCTTCAACCGGCATCAGGAACGCGCCGTCAACTGCACGCTCCGGCGTCGGGATGTACGTGTCCAGCGCGTCGGCCAGGCTCATGATCGCCACTTCGCCCAGCTCGCCCGTGTCGCCTTCCAGCGCCAGCTTCGCCGAACCCTTCACGATCGGCGTGTCGTCGCCCGGGAAGTCGTACTTCGACAGGAGTTCGCGAACTTCCATCTCGACCAGCTCGAGCAGTTCAGCGTCGTCCACCATGTCGCACTTGTTCAGGAACACGATGATGTACGGAACGCCAACCTGACGCGCCAGCAGGATGTGCTCACGCGTTTGCGGCATCGGGCCGTCTGCTGCCGAGCAAACCAGGATCGCGCCGTCCATCTGCGCTGCGCCCGTGATCATGTTCTTCACATAGTCAGCGTGGCCCGGGCAGTCGACGTGTGCGTAGTGGCGGTTAGCCGTTTCGTACTCGACGTGTGCCGTGTTGATCGTGATGCCGCGCGCCTTTTCTTCCGGTGCCGCGTCGATCTGGTCGTATGCCTTCGCTTCGCCGCCGAACTTCTTCGTCAGAACCGTCGTGATCGCTGCCGTCAGCGTCGTCTTGCCATGGTCAACGTGACCAATCGTACCAACGTTCACGTGCGGCTTGGTCCGCTCGAATTTACCTTTTGCCATGATTCTCTTCTTTCAAAAATTATCGATTGAGATAACGAATTACTTCGACTTCGCGCTGATGATCGCGTCAGCAACGTTGCGCGGAGCTTCAGCGTAGTGCTTGAACTCCATCGTGTACGTTGCACGACCTTGCGTCAGCGAGCGCAGCGACGTCGAGTAACCGAACATTTCCGACAGCGGTACTTCGGCGCGCACGATCTTGCCGCCGCCAACCATGTCTTCCATGCCCTGGACGATACCGCGACGGCCCGACAGGTCGCCCATCACGTTGCCCATGTAGTCTTCCGGCGTCTCGACTTCGACAGCCATCATCGGCTCGAGGACGACCGGGTTCGCCTTGCGCATTGCTTCCTTGAACGCCATCGAACCGGCCATGCGGAACGCGTTTTCGTTCGAGTCAACGTCGTGGTACGAACCGAACGTCAGGTGAACCTTCACGTCGACGACCGGGAAGCCAGCCAGCACGCCCGACTTCAGCGTGTCCTGGATACCCTTGTCGACCGCCGGGATGTATTCACGCGGAATCACACCACCCTTGATCTCGTCGAAGAACTCGTAGCCCTTGCCTTGTTCGTTCGGCTCGAGCGTGATGACTGCGTGACCGTACTGGCCGCGACCACCCGACTGCTTGACGAACTTGCCGTCGACGTCCTTCGCCGTCGAACGGATCGTTTCGCGGTATGCAACCTGCGGCTTGCCGACGGTTGCTTCCACGCCGAATTCACGCTTCATCCGGTCGACCAGAATTTCGAGGTGGAGCTCGCCCATGCCCGAAATGATGGTCTGGCCCGACTCTTCGTCGGTCTGCACGCGGAACGACGGATCTTCCTGAGCCAGGCGGTTCAGTGCGAGGCCCATCTTTTCCTGGTCAGCCTTGGTCTTCGGCTCGACAGCCTGCGAAATCACCGGCTCCGGGAACACCATGCGCTCGAGCACGATCGGATTTGCCGGATCGCACAGCGTGTCGCCGGTGGTCGCTTCCTTCAGGCCGACCGCTGCGGCGATGTCGCCTGCGCGGACTTCCTTGATTTCTTCACGCTGGTTCGCGTGCATCTGCAGAATACGGCCCAGGCGCTCCTTCTTGCCCTTGGTCGAGTTCAGCAGCGTGTCGCCCGAGTTGACGACGCCCGAGTACACACGGAAGAAGATCAGCTGGCCGACGAACGGGTCGGTCATGATCTTGAACGCGAGCGACGAGAACTTCTCTTCGTCCGACGCCTTGCGCTCTGCTTCTTCACCGTTCTCGAGCTCGCCCTTGACCGGCGGGATGTCGACCGGCGACGGCAGGAAGTCGATCACGGCGTCGAGCATACGCTGCACGCCCTTGTTCTTGAACGCGGTACCGCACAGCATCGGCTGGATTTCGCACGCGATCGTACGGTCGCGCAGCGCCTTGACGATGTCGGCTTCCGGCAGATCGCCTTCTTCCAGGTACTTGTTCATCAGGTCTTCGCTGGCTTCAGCAGCCACTTCGACCATCTTTTCGCGCCATTCCTTGCAGGTCTCTGCGAGCTCGGCCGGGATGTCGACGTAGTCGAACTTCGTGCCTTGCGACGCTTCGTCCCAAATGATCGCCTTCATCTTGATCAGGTCGACGACGCCCTTGAAGTTTTCTTCCGCGCCGATCGGCACCACGACCGGAACCGGGTTCGCCTTCAGGCGCAGACGGAGCTGGTCGTAGACCTTGAAGAAGTTCGCGCCGGTACGGTCCATCTTGTTGACGAACGCGAGACGCGGCACCTTGTACTTGTTCGCCTGGCGCCACACCGTTTCCGACTGCGGCTGCACGCCGCCCACTGCGCAGTACACCATGCACGCGCCGTCGAGCACGCGCATCGAGCGCTCGACTTCAATCGTGAAGTCGACGTGGCCCGGGGTGTCGATGATGTTGATGCGGTGTTCCGGATAGTTGCCGCCCATGCCCTTCCAGAAGGCGGTGGTAGCAGCGGACGTGATCGTGATGCCACGCTCCTGTTCCTGCTCCATCCAGTCCATCGTGGCTGCGCCGTCGTGGACTTCACCGATCTTGTGGTTCACACCGGTGTAAAACAGAATGCGCTCGGTCGTCGTCGTTTTGCCGGCGTCGATGTGAGCGCTAATACCGATATTGCGGTAGCGCTCGATAGGAGTCTTGCGAGCCACTTTGATCCTCTACTGGGATGACACGATGCAGCCCTGCTGCATCATGCTTCAACACAAACGGGCGAGGCGCCTGAAAAGCGCACCCGCCCGGAATTTATTTCCGCTAAAAGCCCAGCCAGGCGCTTAGAAACGGAAATGCGAGAACGCGCGGTTGGCTTCTGCCATGCGGTGAACTTCGTCGCGCTTCTTCATCGCGCCGCCACGGCCTTCGGCCGCTTCGGAGAGTTCACCTGCCAGGCGCAGGGCCATCGACTTCTCGCTACGCTTCTTCGCAGCCTCACGCAGCCAGCGCATCGCCAATGCCATACGACGCGACGGGCGCACTTCGACCGGAACTTGATAGTTGGCACCACCAACGCGACGGCTCTTCACTTCGACCACCGGCTTGACGTTGTTGAGCGCAACCGTGAACACTTCCAGCGGGTCCTTGCCACCCTTCGTCTGGATTTGTTCGAATGCGCCATAAACGATGCGCTCTGCGACCGACTTCTTGCCGGACAGCATCAGCATGTTCATGAACTTGGCTACATCAACGTTACCGAACTTCGGATCCGGCAACACTTCCCGCTTGGGGACTTCGCGACGACGCGGCATGATTCTTCCTTTACTTGTTCAGTTGGAGCTGGTTCCAGCTCCGCGGCCACCAACAAACCCGATCACATCTTCACGACTAACCAGCTTGGCCGGGTGACCACTTACTCGACAGCACCGGCAATCCGGCACTCCCGCCTTGACCGCCCTGTGGCGATCCCTGATCAAAAACTGCTTACTTTGCAGCCTTTGCACGCTTCGCGCCGTACTTCGAGCGCGCTTGCTTACGGTCCTTGACGCCCTGGGTATCCAGCGAGCCGCGAACCATGTGGTAACGCACACCCGGCAAGTCCTTCACACGGCCGCCGCGGATCAGCACAACCGAGTGTTCCTGCAGGTTGTGGCCTTCACCGCCGATGTACGAAATCACTTCGAAGCCGTTCGTCAGACGAACCTTGGCGACCTTACGGAGTGCCGAGTTCGGCTTCTTCGGCGTCGTCGTGTACACACGGGTGCACACGCCGCGACGCTGGGGGCAGTCCTGCAGGGCCGGGCTCTTGCTCTTCGTCGTTTCCGACTGACGGCCTTTGCGAACCAGTTGGTTGATGGTTGGCATTGTTTATTCCTGAAATTGAACAAAATCTGCGCATCGATTTCGGGCAAAGCGAGAATCGGCGCACAGTTGACTTCCGAACCGGCGAAACGGGTGCGAACCTTGGAACGCGACTCGGCCCACCGAATACCGGAACCCAGCATCATATTCCGGAAATACCAACTAAGTCAACGGCTTGCGTGATTTGCCAGCCGGACACGTGGTTTACCGGAAGGGTCGGAACGACTGTGTCAGGCCGACTCGACGACGTCGATGATCTCGTCGCCGAAGCGCTCGAGCTTGCGCACGCCCATGCCGGGGATATGGCGCAGGTCGTCGATCGTCTCCGGCGCGTTGCGTGCGATCTCGGCAAGCGTCGCGTCGTGGAAGATCACATAGGCGGGCACGCCGTCCGTTTTCGCGGTTTCCGCACGCCACGCACGCAGCGCATCCCACCGTGCGCGCTCACGCGTGCCCATGCCGGCCGTCGGATCGACGCGCGTACCGCTGCGGCTCGACGACTGGCGCGTGCGCTGCGGCTTCACGTAGCGGCGCAGCGTGACCTTCTCCTCGTTCTTCAGCACGGGCTTCGCGGCCTCGGTCAGCATCAGTGCGCCGAAGCCGCCATGGTCGACGGCCAGGTAGCCGTACGCGACGAGCTGCCGGAAAATCGCACGCCACTCCGGCTCGGACAGCGCCGCGCCGATTCCGAATGTGCTGAGTTGGTCGTGGCCGCGCTGCAACACCTTCTCGGTGCGCCCGCCGCGCAGGATCTCGATCAGGTGGCTCGAGCCGAAATTGAAGCCGCTCGCGCGCTGCGCGCGGAACACGCACGACAGCGCCATCTGCGCCTCGCGCGTCGCGTCCCATGAATCGGGCGGCTCAAGGCACGTGTCGCAGTTGCCGCACGGCTTGCTCTCCTCGCCGAAGTAGTTCAGCAGCCGCACGCGGCGGCACGAGATCGTCTCGCACAGCCCGAGCAGTGCGTCGAGCTTCGACGTCTGGACGCGCTTGTGTGCGTCGTCCGCATCGGACTCGTCGATCATCTTGCGCTGCTGAACGACGTCGCCGAGACCATACGCCATCCATGCATTCGCGGGCATCCCGTCGCGGCCGGCGCGGCCGGTTTCCTGGTAGTAGCCTTCGACGCTTTTCGGCAGATCCAGGTGCGCAACGAAGCGCACGTCCGGCTTGTCGATGCCCATGCCGAACGCGATCGTCGCGCACATCACGATGCCTTCCTCGCGCTGGAACATTTCCTGGTGCTTCTGTCGCACCTCGAACTCCATCCCCGCGTGATACGGCAACGCACGCACGCCCTGCGCCTTCAGCCATTCGGCCGTTTCCTCGACCTTGCGGCGTGACAGGCAATAGACGACGCCTGCATCCGTCGTACCGTCGGCATTCGTGTGTTCGGCGCGGATGAAATCGAGCAGTTGCGAACGCGCGTTGTCCTTTTCGACGATCCGGTAGCGGATGTTCGGGCGGTCGAAGCTCGATATGAACACGCGTGCATCGTCGAGCGCGAGACGGTGGATGATCTCGTCGCGCGTAATCGCATCGGCCGTGGCGGTCAGCGCAATGCGCGGCACCGACGGGAACCGCTCGTGCAGCACCGACAGCTGAATGTACTCCGGGCGGAAATCGTGCCCCCATTGCGACACGCAGTGCGCTTCGTCGATCGCGAACAGGCCGATCTTCGCGCGCTCGAGCAGGTCGAGGAAGCGCCCCGTCATCAGCCGCTCCGGCGCGACGTAGAGCAGATCGATCTCGCCTTCGCGCAACGCGCGCTCGGTCGCCGCAGCCTCGGCGCCCGACTGCGTCGAATTCAGGTACGCGGCGCGCACACCCACTTCGCTCAGTGCGGCGACCTGGTCCTGCATCAGCGCGATCAACGGCGACACGACGATGCCGGCGCCCTGCCCGGCCTCGCGGCGCAGCAGCGCGGGAATCTGGTAGCACAGCGACTTGCCGCCGCCGGTTGGCATCAGCACGAGGCAATCGCCGCCGCCGGCGACGTGTTCGACGATCTCGCCCTGCTGGCCGCGAAATGCGGGATAACCAAATACTTCGTCGAGGATTTCGAGGGCGCGGGACATGAATGAGGAGAGGGACGGCTAAGCGATGACCGCAATTTTAACAACCCGCTCGCGCGACGCGTGGCGAATCATGCGGATTTGGCCGATTGGCCAGGATTCGTTCACTCGCATGAACGACGGACGAAAAAAAACCGCCCGGCAGAACCGGGCGGTTTCGGTGACAGCGAGGTAATGCAAGGCGGCTCGCGCCGCCCGCACTTACTCGGCTGCCGGGTGTTGCTGCGGCTCTTCTGCCGGCGCGCTCGGCGTGCCGAAGTCGAATGCCTCTTCCGCTGCGATCTGGTCGAAACGCTCGCGATCCGACGATTCCTTCGCCTTGCGTGCCTTGTGGAACGCGAGACCCGTACCGGCCGGAATCAGACGGCCGACGATCACGTTTTCCTTCAGGCCACGCAAATCGTCGCGCTTGCCCATGATCGCCGCTTCGGTCAGCACGCGGGTCGTTTCCTGGAACGATGCCGCGGAGATGAACGAGTCGGTCGACAGCGATGCCTTCGTGATACCGAGCAGCACGTTGTCGTACGAAGCCGGACGCTTGTCCTCGGCGATCATGCGATCGTTCTCGTCCAGCATGTCGGAACGCTCGACCTGTTCGCCCGGGATGAAGCGCGTATCACCGTTGTCGGTGATCTGCACACGACGCAGCATCTGGCGAACGATCACCTCGATGTGCTTGTCGTTGATCTTCACGCCCTGCAGACGATACACGTCCTGCACTTCGTCGACGATGTAGCGCGACAGCGCCTCGATACCCTGCAGACGCAGGATGTCGTGCGGATCGGCCGGACCGTCCACGATCATTTCGCCCTTGTTGACGACCTGGGCATCGTGAACCAGAACCTGCTTTTCCTTCGCGATCAGGAACTCGTGCTGATTGCCCTCGAGGTCCGTGATGACGAGACGCTGCTTGCCCTTCGTGTCCTTACCGAACGACGTCGTACCGGTGACTTCCGCGAGAATGCCGGCATCCTTCGGCGAACGCGCTTCGAACAGTTCCGCCACCCGCGGCAGACCGCCGGTAATGTCACGCGTCTTCTGCGCTTCCGTCGGGATACGTGCGAGCACTTCACCGACCTGCACCTGCTGACCATCCTTCACGGTGATCAGTGCGCCGACCTGGAAGCCGATCTGCACCGCGTGCTCCGTGCCCGGAATCTTCACTTCGTCGCCGTTCGCGTCGAGCAGCTTGACCTGCGGACGCACGCTCTTCGAAGCTTGCGAGCCACGACGCTTCACGTCGATCACGACCAGCGTCGACAGGCCGGTCACGTCGTCAATCTGCTTCGCGACGGTCACGCCTTCCTCGACGTTCTCGAACTTCACCGTACCACCGTACTCGGTGATGATCGGACGCGTCAGCGGATCCCACGTGGCGAGCTGCGTGCCTGCCTTGATCGTCGCGCCGTCGAGCTGCAGCAGCGTCGCGCCGTACGGCACTTTGTGACGCTCGCGCTCGCGACCGAAATCGTCGGTGATCATCGCTTCGCCCGAACGGGAAATGACGATCTGCTCGCCCTTCGCGTTCGTGACGTAGCGCATCGTCGCCGTGAAGCGGACGATACCGTTGCTCTTCGCTTCGACCGACGAAGCCACTGCCGCACGCGATGCCGCACCACCGATGTGGAACGTACGCATCGTCAGCTGCGTGCCCGGTTCACCGATCGACTGTGCCGCGATCACGCCGACTGCTTCGCCGACGTTCACGAGCGAGCCGCGGCCGAGGTCACGGCCGTAGCAGGCTGCGCACAGGCCGTAGCGCGTTTCGCAGGTCAGCGGCGTGCGCACGCGCACTTCGTCGATGCCGAGGCGTTCGATTTCCTCGACCGCCGTTTCGTCGAGCAGCGTGCCTGATTCGTACACCGTTTCCTGCGTTTCCGGGTTCACGACGTCCGCAACCGCAACGCGGCCGAGGATACGGTCGCGCAGCGCTTCGACGACTTCACCGCCTTCGACGAGTGCCTTCATCGCCACGCCGTTCGACGTGCCGCAATCGTCCTCCACCACGACCAGATCCTGCGTGACGTCGACGAGACGACGCGTCAGGTAACCCGAGTTCGCGGTCTTCAGTGCCGTATCAGCCAGACCCTTACGTGCACCGTGGGTCGAGATGAAGTACTGCAACACGTTCAGACCTTCGCGGAAGTTCGCGGTAATCGGCGTCTCGATAATCGAGCCGTCCGGCTTCGCCATCAGGCCACGCATACCGGCCAGCTGACGAATCTGAACCGCCGAACCCCGGGCGCCCGAGTCGGCCATCATGTAGATCGAGTTGAACGATTCCTGGCGCGTTTCCTTGCCGTCGCGATCCGTCACCGGCTCCGTCGACAGCTGCTCCATCATCGCCTTGCCGACCGCTTCCGACGTTGCCGACCAGATGTCGACCACGTTGTTGTAGCGCTCCTGCGCGGTGACGAGACCCGACATGTACTGACGGTCGTACTCCTTCACCTTCTTCGCGGCGTCGCCGACGATCGTTTCCTTCTGCGGCGGCACGAGCATGTCGTCGACGCAGATCGAGATGCCGGCACGCGTCGCGAGACGGAAACCCGACTGCATCAGCTGGTCGGCAAACACCACCGTCGCACGCAGACCGCACTTGCGGAACGCCGTGTTGATCAGGCGCGAGATTTCCTTCTTCTTCAGCGGCTTGTTCAGCACCGAGAACGGCAGGCCGTGCGGCAGGATCTCCGACAGGATCGCGCGGCCGACGGTCGTCGCGTACAGCGAGATCTTCGGCACGAACGGCGGTGCGCCTTCCGACGTGTCTTCGTTGTGGACCATTTCGGTGATCCGCACGTTGACGCGCGATGCCAGCTCGACTTCCTTGTTCTCGTACGCGCGGATCACTTCCGACACGCCCGTGAACGACAGGCCTTCGCCCTTGGCGTTGACCGCTTCGCGGGTCGCGTAGTACAGACCCAGCACGATATCCTGCGACGGCACGATCGACGGATCGCCGTTGGCCGGGAACAGCACGTTGTTCGACGCCAGCATCAGCGTACGCGCTTCCATCTGCGCTTCGAGCGACAGCGGCACGTGAACGGCCATCTGGTCACCGTCGAAGTCGGCGTTGAACGCCGCGCAGACGAGCGGGTGCAGCTGGATTGCCTTGCCTTCGATCAGCACCGGCTCGAACGCCTGGATACCGAGACGGTGCAGCGTCGGCGCACGGTTCAGCATCACCGGGTGCTCGCGGATCACCTCTTCGAGAATGTCCCACACCACCGGCGTCTGGTTCTCGACTTCCTTCTTCGCAGCCTTGATGGTCGTCGCGACGCCCATCACTTCCAGCTTGTTGAAGATGAACGGCTTGAACAGCTCGAGCGCCATCAGCTTCGGCAGACCGCACTGGTGCAGCTTCAGCGTCGGGCCGACCACGATGACCGAACGGCCCGAGTAGTCGACGCGCTTACCCAGCAGGTTCTGACGGAAACGACCGCCCTTACCCTTGATCATGTCGGCGAGCGACTTCAGCGGACGCTTGTTGGCGCCCGTCATCGCCTTGCCGCGACGACCGTTGTCGAGCAGCGAGTCGACGGCTTCCTGCAGCATCCGCTTTTCGTTGCGGACGATGATTTCAGGTGCCTTCAGCTCGAGCAGACGCTTCAACCGGTTGTTACGGTTGATCACGCGGCGATACAGGTCGTTCAGGTCCGACGTCGCGAAACGGCCGCCGTCCAGCGGCACGAGCGGACGCAGTTCCGGCGGCAGCACCGGCAGCACTTCGAGAATCATCCACTCGGGCTTGATGCCCGAGCGCTGGAATGCCTCGAGGACCTTCAGGCGCTTCGCGTACTTCTTGATCTTCGCTTCCGAGCCGGTGTTCTTCAGCTCGGTGCGCAGCGTCTCGACCTGCTCGTCGATGTTGATCGCGCGCAGCAACTCACGCACGCCTTCCGCGCCCATTTCGGCACGGAATTCGTCGCCGTATTCCTCGACCTTGTTGTAGTAATCCTCTTCGGTCATGATCTGCCGCGCCTTCAGCGGCGTCATGCCCGGTTCGATCACCACGTATGCTTCGAAGTACAGCACGCGTTCGATGTCGCGCAGCGTCATGTCGAGCACCATGCCCAGACGCGACGGCAGCGACTTCAGGAACCAGATGTGAGCGACCGGCGAGGCCAGCTCGATGTGGCCCATCCGTTCGCGACGCACCTTCGCCAGCGTCACTTCGACGCCGCACTTCTCGCAGATCACGCCACGGTGCTTCAGACGCTTGTACTTGCCGCACAGGCACTCGTAGTCCTTGATCGGCCCGAAGATCTTCGCGCAGAAGAGACCATCGCGTTCCGGCTTGAACGTACGGTAGTTGATGGTCTCCGGCTTCTTCACTTCGCCGAACGACCACGAACGGATCTTGTCGGGCGAGGCCAGACCGATCTTGATCGCGTCGAAAACTTCTTCCTGTTGGACTTGCTTGAATAGATCGAGCAGAGCTTTCATTGCTTTCTCTCCGTAGTCCGATTAATTGCGGTCGAGATCGATATCGATACCGAGCGAGCGGATTTCCTTCACGAGCACGTTGAAGGATTCCGGCATGCCTGCATCGATCACGTGGTCGCCCTTGACGAGGTTTTCGTACACCTTCGTCCGGCCGGTCACGTCGTCCGACTTCACCGTCAGCATTTCCTGCAGCACGTAGGACGCGCCGTACGCTTCGAGTGCCCACACTTCCATTTCACCGAAACGCTGGCCACCGAACTGCGCCTTACCACCCAGCGGCTGCTGCGTGACGAGCGAGTACGGGCCGGTCGAACGCGCGTGCATCTTGTCGTCGACCAAGTGGTGCAGCTTCAGGTAGTGCATGTAGCCGAGCGTCACGCGACGTTCGAACATTTCACCCGTGCGGCCGTCGTACAGACGGACCTGGTTCTTCGACGGGTTCATGCCGAGCTGTTCAGCGATGTCGTCCGGGAACGCGAGGTCGAGCATCTTGCCCATTTCTTCCTCGGTCGCACCGTCGAACACCGGCGTTGCGAACGGCACGCCTTCGCGCAGGTTCTTCGCGAGTTCGAGGATCTCTTCGTCGGTGAAGCTTTCCAGGTCTTCCTGGCGGCCCGAGTCGTTGTAGATCTTCGTCAGGAACACGCGCAGTTCCTCGATCTTCGCCTGACGCTGCAGCATTTCGCCGATACGCCAGCCGAGGCCCTTCGCGGCCCAGCCGAGGTGCACTTCCAGAACCTGCCCCACGTTCATCCGCGACGGAACGCCCAGCGGGTTCAGCACGACGTCTGCCGGACGGCCATCGGCCATGTACGGCATGTCTTCGATCGGAACGATCTTCGACACGACACCCTTGTTACCGTGACGGCCTGCCATCTTGTCGCCAGGCTGCAGGCGGCGCTTGACCGCAAGGTACACCTTGACCATCTTCAGCACGCCCGGCGGCAGTTCGTCGCCTTGCGTGAGCTTCTTGCGCTTCTCTTCGAACGCGAGGTCGAACTGGTGACGCTTTTCTTCGATCGAGTTCTTGATCGCTTCGAGCTGCGCCGCTGCTTCGTCGTCCGCGAGGCGAATGTCGAACCAGTGGTAGTGGTCGAGGTCTTCCAGGTAAGCCTGGTCGATCTTCGTGCCCTTCGCGAGCTTCTTCGGACCGCCGTTCGCGACCTTGCCCACGAGCATGCGTGCGAGACGCTGGAACGCGTCGCCTTCCACGATGCGCAGCTGGTCGTTCAGGTCGAGACGGTAACGCTTCAGTTCATCGTCGATGATCTGTTGCGCACGCTTGTCGCGCTGGATGCCTTCACGCGTGAACACCTGGACGTCGATCACGGTGCCGCTCATGCCCGACGGCACGCGCAGCGACGTGTCCTTCACGTCCGAAGCCTTCTCGCCGAAGATCGCGCGCAGCAGCTTCTCTTCCGGCGTCAGCTGGGTCTCGCCCTTCGGCGTGACCTTGCCGACCAGCACGTCGCCTGCTTCGACTTCAGCACCGATGTACACGATGCCCGATTCGTCGAGACGGCCGAGCTGGACTTCCGCCAGGTTCGAGATGTCGCGCGTGATTTCTTCCGGCCCGAGCTTCGTGTCGCGTGCAACGACGTTCAGCTCTTCGATGTGGATCGACGTGTAGCGATCGTCGGCAACGACCTTCTCCGAGATCAGGATCGAATCCTCGAAGTTGTAGCCGTTCCACGGCATGAACGCGATCAGCATGTTCTGGCCGAGCGCGAGCTCGCCCAGGTCCGTCGAGGCGCCGTCGGCCAGCACGTCGCCGCGCGAGACCTTGTCGCCCATCTTCACGATCGGACGCTGGTTGATGTTCGTGTTCTGGTTCGAACGCGTGTACTTGATCAGGTTGTAGATGTCGACACCGACTTCACCTGCGACTGCTTCGTCGTCGTTCACGCGAATCACGATACGGCCTGCGTCGACATAGTCGACGACGCCGCCGCGGAACGCCTGGACCGTCGTACCCGAGTCGACCGCACAGGTGCGCTCGATGCCCGTACCGACGACCGGTTTTTCCGGACGCAGACACGGCACGGCCTGACGCTGCATGTTCGAACCCATCAGTGCACGGTTCGCGTCATCGTGCTCGAGGAACGGAATCAGCGAAGCTGCCACCGACACGATCTGCGACGGCGCAACGTCCATGTACTGGATACGGTCAGGCGTGACCATCATCGTTTCGCCGGCTTCACGCGACGACACGAGTTCGTCGATCAGCTGACCGTTCTCGTCGATCGCGGCGTTTGCCTGAGCGATCATGTAGCGGCCTTCCTCGATCGCCGACAGGTAGTCGATCTGGTCGGTCACCTTGCTGTCCACGACCTTGCGGTACGGCGTCTCGAGGAAGCCGTACTCGTTCAGGTGCGCATACAGTGCGAGCGAGTTGATCAGGCCGATGTTCGGACCTTCCGGCGTTTCGATCGGGCACACGCGGCCATAGTGGGTCGGGTGCACGTCGCGGACTTCAAAGCCAGCGCGCTCGCGCGTCAGACCGCCCGGGCCCAGTGCGGAAACACGACGCTTGTGCGTGATTTCCGACAGCGGGTTGGTCTGGTCCATGAACTGCGACAGCTGCGACGAACCGAAGAACTCGCGAATCGCCGACGAAATCGGCTTCGAGTTGATCAGGTCGTGCGGCATCAGGTTTTCGCTTTCGGCTTGGCCGAGGCGTTCCTTGACCGCGCGCTCGACACGCACGAGACCGGCGCGGAACTGGTTTTCCGCCAGTTCGCCGACGCAACGCACGCGACGGTTGCCGAGGTGGTCGATGTCGTCCACTTCGCCCTTGCCGTTGCGCAGCTCGACGAGGATCTTGATCGTCGCGAGGATGTCGTCGTCCTGCAGCGTCATCGGGCCGGTGATCTCGTCACGGCTGACGCGGCGGTTGAACTTCATACGGCCGACCTTCGACAGGTCGTACGCTTCTTCGCTGTAGAACAGACGGTTGAACAGCGCCTCGACCGCTTCTTCGGTCGGCGGCTCGCCCGGACGCATCATGCGGTAGATCGCGATGCGCGCGGCCGTCTTGTCGGTCGTTTCGTCGACACGCAGCGTCGACGAGATGTACGGGCCCTGGTCCAGGTCGTTCGTGTAGAGCGTCTGGATGTCCTTGATGCCCGCTTCGCGCAGCTTCTCGAGCACGCTTTCCGTGACTTCGTCGTTCGCGCTCGCGATCACTTCGCCGGTGTCGCCGTCGACGACGTTCTTCGCCAGCACGCGGCCGAGCAGATAGTCTTCCGGCACCGAGATGAACTTGGTCTTCGCGGCTTCGAGGTCGCGAATGTGCTTCGCGTTGATCCGCTTGTCCTTCTGGACGATGACCTTGCCATCACGATCCGTGATGTCGAAGCGCGCGACTTCACCACGCAGGCGCTCGGGCACGAACTCGAGTTGCGCGCCTTCGTCCATCAGCGTGAAGTTGTCGAACACGAAGAAGTTCGCGAGGATCTGTTCCGGCGTGAGGCCGATGGCCTTCAGCAGGATCGTGACCGGCATCTTGCGGCGACGGTCGACGCGGAAATACAGGATGTCCTTCGGATCGAATTCGAAGTCGAGCCACGAGCCGCGGTACGGAATGATCCGCGCCGAGAACAGCAGCTTGCCCGAGCTGTGCGTCTTGCCCTTGTCGTGTTCGAAGAACACGCCCGGCGAACGGTGCAGCTGCGAGACGATGACACGCTCGGTGCCGTTGATGACGAACGAGCCCGTCGGCGTCATGAGCGGAATTTCGCCCATGTACACTTCCTGCTCTTTCACTTCCTTGACGACCGGCTTGTTCGGCGATTCCTTGTCGAGGATGACGAGGCGGACCTTCGCGCGCAGCGCGGAGCAGTACGTCAGGCCGCGCTGCTGGCATTCCTTGATGTTGAATGCCGGCGCGGACAACGCATAGCTCACGAACTCGAGACGTGCGAAACCGTTGTGCGAAACAATGGGAAATACCGATGTGAACGCAGCCTGCAAACCTTCAGGCTTGCGTTGCGTGGCCGGCACATCGGCTTGCAGAAACGTGCTGAATGATTCAAGCTGGGTAGCCAGCAAGAAAGGAACTTGGTGAACGATGGGGCGCTTCGCGAAACTCTTGCGAATGCGCTTCTTCTCGGTGAAGGAATATTGCATACGATCTCCGAATCACGGCGGGTGCTATCGAGGCGGAATACCTGGACGTTTCAAACCCGAGTGTTCACCGACTGAGACCCGATGGCCGTCCGACGGCTTGAACGAGCCGAGAAGCTTGGTGGTTGGCCGCTACCAACCGCTGGCTGACGGCAGCGGATGCCTGTGTTGCCCGCTACCCGACCAAACTTGCCTTCTGCAGTCGCTTCAGAAGACAAAGAGAACCGCCATTCGTGACCAATGACAACGATCAGGCGGTTTTCTTTGGCTTCTGGGGCCGATTATTCGGGCTCCCGAATGAGTGCCAGAATAACGTCCCCACAAAGCACAAAAAGGCCGGCGGTGAAAATACCGCCAGCCTTCGCACAGCGCGCCGAAACTTACTTGACTTCGACCTTCGCGCCTGCTTCTTCCAGCTTCTTCTTGGCTTCTTCAGCAGCAGCCTTGTCGACGCCTTCCTTGACAGCCTTCGGTGCGCCGTCAACGACGTCCTTCGCTTCCTTCAGGCCCAGGCCCGTCAGTTCGCGAACTGCCTTGATGACTGCAACCTTGTTGCTGCCTGCTTCAGCCAGAACGACCGTGAATTCGGTCTTCTCTTCTGCCGCAGCAGCTGCGCCGCCGCCTGCCGGGCCAGCGACTGCCACTGCAGCTGCCGACACGCCAAACTTCTCTTCGAATGCCTTGACCAGTTCGTTCAGTTCCAGAACGGTCATCCCTTCGACTGCTGCCAGGATGTCTTCTTTTGCGATTGCCATTTGAAATACTCCTAAATTGAATTCGGATACAGCCAGCGATCAATGACGCTGATGCACGTTCGATTACGCAGCTTCCGCTTGCTTCTTCTCGGCCAGCGCGGCCAGAGCGCGCGCGAAGCCCGAAACAGGCGATTGCATAACGAACAGCAGCTTCGAGAGCAGTTCTTCGCGGCTCGGGATGCTTGCCAGCGCTTGCACGCCAGCCTTGTCCATCACCTTGCCATCGAACGAACCAGCCTTGATGACCAACTTGTCATTGCTCTTGCTGAAGTCGTTGACGACCTTAGCAGCAGCAATTGCATCTTCCGAGATGCCGTAGATCAACGGGCCAGTCATCTGCTCTGCCAGCGGAGCAAACGGCGTACCTTCAACAGCGCGACGCGCCAGCGTGTTCTTCAACACGCGCAGGTAAACCTGTTGCTCACGCGCTTTCGCGCGCAGCTTGGTCAGATCGCCAACCGCAATTCCACGATACTCAGCCAGCACAACGGTCTGAGCCTTCGCGACTTGCGCGGAAACCTCAGCGACGACGGCTTGCTTGTCTTCTCTATTAAGCGGCACGGTTAGCCTCCAGAAACGATACGTTCGGCGTGGCCGGCATGGCCGAAACCTCACGTACCTCGTTCAACAACGGCGTCCGACCTCGTTAGGAGTATTTCCACCTCACGCCGGGAATCGCTTCGCGGCCTGCGGCTTCACCACTGCAAAACTTTTTCGGGTTCGCCATCTGCGTTGGCTTGAATTAAGGGACCGCCTGACTGCTGCGCCCCACCAACGGTCTTTGATAACCGGTTGCCCGCCCTACCGCGCGAACAACCGCCCAAAGCCCATGTAGGCCGCTTCGCGAACGAAGCGGCCCGAATACTTGCTTACTGTGCTGCCAGCGTAGCCTGGTCGACACGCACGCCGACGCCCATCGTGCTCGACAGTGCGATCTTGCGCAGGTAGACGCCCTTGCTCGTTGCCGGCTTTGCCTTCTGCAGCGCTTCGATCAGCGCCGACAGGTTCGAACGCAGTGCGGTCGGCTCGAACGATGCGCGGCCGATGGTCGCGTGGATGATACCGGCCTTGTCGACACGGAATTGCACCTGACCAGCCTTCGCGTTCTTGACGGCAGTTGCGACGTCCGGCGTGACCGTACCGACCTTCGGGTTCGGCATCAGGCCGCGCGGGCCGAGGATCTGACCGAGCGTACCGACGATACGCATCGTGTCCGGCGAAGCGATCACGATGTCGAAGTCCATCTGGCCAGCCTTGATCTGCTCTGCCAGGTCTTCCATACCGACGATTTCCGCGCCTGCTGCACGTGCTTGCTCAGCCTTCTCGCCTTGCGCGAACACAGCAACGCGAACCGACTTGCCCGTACCTGCCGGCAGAACGACCGAACCACGAACGACTTGATCCGACTTCTTCGCATCAATGCCGAGCTGGACTGCGACGTCGATCGACTCGTCGAACTTCGCGCTCGCGCATTCCTTCACGAGGCTCAGTGCGTCTTCGATCGCGTACAGCTTCTGACGATCAACCTTGGCAGCAAATGCCTGACGGCGCTTGGAGATCTTAGCCATTTACACGCCCTCCACAGTGATGCCCATCGAGCGTGCGCTACCAGCGATGGTGCGAACGGCTGCGTCCAGATCAGCTGCCGTAAGGTCCGGCATCTTGGTCTTCGCGATTTCTTCAGCTTGAGCGCGCGTGATCGAACCGACCTTGTCGGTGTGCGGCTTGCTCGAGCCCTTGTCCACCTTCGCCGCCTTCTTGATCAGGACGGTCGCCGGCGGCGTCTTCATCACGAACGTGAAGCTCTTGTCAGCGAATGCCGTGATGACCACCGGCACCGGCAGACCCGGCTCCATGCCTTGAGTCTGCGCGTTGAACGCCTTGCAGAACTCCATGATGTTCAGGCCGCGCTGGCCCAGTGCCGGACCGACCGGCGGCGACGGGTTGGCTTTACCTGCAGGGATCTGCAGCTTGATAAAGCCGATAATCTTCTTTGCCATTTGTGAACCTCATTGGAACGCCGGAGAAGGCGTTCGGTGAGTAATAACGCGCTTTCGCCACGGGCTACTGACGCTCCTCAACGGCCATGACGCGGGCCGTAAGCGCGAAGGTGGGCAGCCGAAGCTGCCCACCGAATCGGGATCAAACTTTTTCGACCTGGCCGAACTCAAGCTCGACCGGGGTGGATCGGCCAAAGATGGTGACCGACACACGCACGCGCGATTTTTCGTAGTTGACTTCTTCGACGGTGCCATTGAAGTCCGTGAACGGGCCTTCCTTGACACGCACCATCTCGCCGACTTCGAACAGGGTCTTCGGGCGCGGCTTCTCAACGCCTTCCTGCATCTGCGACATGATCTTCTCGACTTCCTTCGGGGAAATCGGGGTCGGGCGGTTACGCGCACCGCCGACGAAACCGGTGACCTTCGCAGTGTTCTTCACGAGGTGCCACGTTTCGTCCGTCATTTCCATCTCGACCAGCACGTAGCCGGGGAAGAAACGACGCTCAGTCACTGCCTTGTGGCCGCCCTTGACTTCGACCACTTCTTCGGTCGGAACCAGGATCTGACCGAATTTGTCCTGCATGCCAGCACGTTCAATGCGCTCCTGAAGCGCACGTTGCACGCTCTTCTCCATACCGGAGTAGGCGTGCACGACGTACCAACGCTTTCCGCTCGGGGATGCCGGAGTATCGCTCATATCATTTCCAACCCAGAATCGCCGAGAAAATCACCCATTCGATCGATTTGTCACTCAACCAGAGGAAAATCGCCATCACGAGCACGAAACCGAACACGACGAGTGTGGTTTGCGTTGCTTCCTTGCGGGTGGGCCAAACGACCTTGCGGACTTCCTTGTACGAATCCTTGGCAAAAGCGATGAGGCTCTTGCCAGGTGCGGACATCAGCCCGACGGCCACGCCGGCGATGATACCTACCGCCAACGCGGCACCGCGGACATACCACTGCTGATTGGTCAGCCAGAAGAAGCCCACGAATCCGGCCAAGACCAACAATACGCCCAGGGCCAGCATCAGCTTATCGCCGGAGGTATTTACAGTTTCGACGGATGGATTCGCCATAACACCTTAAAACAAATGCCACGTAGGACACGTGGCGATTTTTGGCAGGGGCAGAGGGAATCGAACCCCCAACCTTCGGTTTTGGAGACCGACGCTCTGCCAGTTGAGCTATACCCCTAAACCATGCTGGGGCTGGCTGTTGCCAGCCCCAAAACTGTCGATCAACGAATAACTGGCTTACTCGATGATCTTGGCGACGACGCCGGCGCCGACCGTACGGCCGCCTTCGCGGATTGCGAAGCGCAGACCTTCTTCCATCGCGATCGGAGCGATCAGCTTCACCGTGATCGACACGTTGTCGCCCGGCATCACCATTTCCTTGTCCTTCGGCAGCTCGATCGAGCCCGTCACGTCCGTCGTACGGAAGTAGAACTGCGGACGGTAGTTGTTGAAGAACGGCGTGTGACGGCCGCCTTCGTCCTTGCTCAGCACGTACACTTCAGCCGTGAAGTGCGTGTGCGGCGTGATCGAACCCGGCTTCGCCAGAACCTGGCCACGCTCCACGTCTTCACGCTTCGTGCCGCGCAGCAGGATACCAACGTTGTCGCCCGCTTGACCTTGGTCCAGCAGCTTGCGGAACATTTCAACGCCCGTGCAGGTCGTCTTCACCGTCGGCTTGATACCGACGATTTCGATTTCTTCGCCGACCTTCACGATGCCGCGCTCAACGCGACCCGTCACAACCGTACCACGGCCCGAGATCGAGAACACGTCTTCAACCGGCATCAGGAACGCGCCGTCAACTGCACGCTCCGGCGTCGGGATGTACGTGTCCAGCGCGTCGGCCAGGCTCATGATCGCCACTTCGCCCAGCTCGCCCGTGTCGCCTTCCAGCGCCAGCTTCGCCGAACCCTTCACGATCGGCGTGTCGTCGCCCGGGAAGTCGTACTTCGACAGGAGTTCGCGAACTTCCATCTCGACCAGCTCGAGCAGTTCAGCGTCGTCCACCATGTCGCACTTGTTCAGGAACACGATGATGTACGGAACGCCAACCTGACGCGCCAGCAGGATGTGCTCACGCGTTTGCGGCATCGGGCCGTCTGCTGCCGAGCAAACCAGGATCGCGCCGTCCATCTGCGCTGCGCCCGTGATCATGTTCTTCACATAGTCAGCGTGGCCCGGGCAGTCGACGTGTGCGTAGTGGCGGTTAGCCGTTTCGTACTCGACGTGTGCCGTGTTGATCGTGATGCCGCGCGCCTTTTCTTCCGGTGCCGCGTCGATCTGGTCGTATGCCTTCGCTTCGCCGCCGAACTTCTTCGTCAGAACCGTCGTGATCGCTGCCGTCAGCGTCGTCTTGCCATGGTCAACGTGACCAATCGTACCAACGTTCACGTGCGGCTTGGTCCGCTCAAATTTACCCTTGGCCATTTTCGACTCCCAGAAGGAATTTCACAGGTTGCGCCGCGCGCAAACAAGACACTGACTTTTTACTGCTGGTGCCCATGGGCAGGATCGAACTGCCGACCTCTCCCTTACCAAGGGAGTGCTCTACCACTGAGCCACATGGGCGCTTTACGCTTCAACTTCGCGGTCTGGAGCGGGTGAAGGGAATCGAACCCTCGTCGTAAGCTTGGAAGGCTTCTGCTCTACCATTGAGCTACACCCGCACGGGCCACAAACGATTCCTTACCGCTCACTGCGCTGATAATCTTGGTGGAGGAGGTTGGATTCGAACCAACGTAGGCGTAAGCCAACAGATTTACAGTCTGCCCCCTTTAGCCACTCGGGCACCCCTCCGTAGAGAACTGACGATTATGGGGGTGCATCGCACTTCTGTCAAGCGGACCCGGAAGATTATTTTCACTTTCTTCCCGACACCTGCTTGACCACCGATCTCCCGCCCTTGCCCGGCTAAGGCAAGCATGGGTACTACTGACCAGTGCCACATCTTCGTCAGACTTCGCCCTCAACGTCGATCTGCATCTACGCTGAAAACGAAAGACCGCCATCATACGACCTCTTTCGCACTCTGCCAAGCAGGTAAACGAAAATTTTCCGCAAATTTCGTGCCGAGCGGATTCGAAGCTCCGTCCTCATTATTTTTCAGGATGCCACCTCCGATCTCACGTGTTCTCTGGGCGGACCTGCAGGCGATATACATGACAAGGCTTTCGGGCGTTTTCCGGCAACAGCTTCGAGCCGTCCGGCCAGCTGCGGACCGGAAGTCATGGGAGCGACACCGGCCTACATCGACATCAGCGACAGGCGCGATACCATCGGCGGTGAACTGCCCATCTCCGGTTCGAATCCTCATGGCTCTGACCGCGCATTCGGCCGTTCCGTCGGACGCCTGGTGTCGCTCAAGTGCAATCACCAGGATCCGCCAGCAGACGCTGGCCGACAGCCGCGCTCCAGAACGCCCGGCAGCAACCGCAGTGCTCGCCGCAGATGACCGACTGAAACCCCCACTAGATCTCGGGTGCCTCGGTGCGGCGCACATCGGTTCCGCTGGGGCATCTCCGTTAAGCCAAGATGCGATCGCATATGCGTGGCTACTCATCGATACGTCCATGTATGTCGTCGGCGCCGGCGATAACGCGCCCGAACGTCAATCAGGCGGCCCGATCTGCATCGGGCCCATTGCAGCCATTACTCGCCGACGATATGCGCTTCCGCCCAGGCTTGCCCCGCAGGCTTGTCCAAGCGGTCTCGGCGAACATTCTGCAATGTGCCGCCCACTGCATCTCGCCGTCGTGCAAGCCGACGAACGTCAGTATCTGGTCGGTCCATCGCAGCGAATCCTCGGCATACAAGCGACATCCCGCGTGTACGTACGATGCTCGTCTCGTGCAGCTGAACATCAATACCTGCGTAGGGTTAGAGGCCGGCGCGTTTTCCGCTCCGCATGCGTCCGACGACGACGACGGAGAGCCGGCATGCGACATCCAGTCTTCAGCATCTACTGCTCGCCGCCCGGCGTTGATCGTGCTGCCCGGGAGCACCGCCGGAACACCACGCGGCGGTTTTCGCCCGTCGATGGCTCAGCACTCCGCGATCCGATTACCGCATGCACAGTGCGATCGGCCGGCGTCGGCACCGGCGACACACATGTCGCGTCAATGGGCGAAGGGCTAGATTGCTTTGGCCGCACGGCCAATTCACTCATCGAAGAAATATGTGTTGCGCGATGGGCAGCCGGGGCTCGTCAAAAAGGAACAGCTCGGTTTTCGGATGCTATCCGGTCGATGAACTCGCGGACGCGCAGCTCGCGCTACACATCGATTTTTTGGCTCCGACTGGTTACGCGTGCCCGTTTCTTCGAATGCGTCAACTTGAGCGAAGATGCGACGAATTGAGACGCAAACAACTCTGAATGACTTCACGATGTCATCCTGCGCGCAATCCGTCTTCGGTCGCTCGAGGGTAACAGTCGTTCAGCGCTCGTGGCAAGAACACGCCAAAACGTCCGATTGAGGCGCCCCGTTGCCCGGGTCATGCTGATGGTTCACGCGGTGACGGAGGCCGCGGAACATGCTCGATCGGCACGGAATTGCAATGGTGATTTTAGGCCGTGGATGAGCTCAATACACCGATGAACCACGTCCGATAACCGGTAGTCGAGAGGTTGGCGATGCAACACCACGCCACAGTCCGCGACGCTCAAATCTACGCCGAGTGGTACAGCGGGAGGGCGGATGTTTGAATGCGGGTTCGGCCAGCGCCAGCCGCGAACGCGGGCCGGCTTGGTCGGTTTGATCAGCGGCGCAGAGCCGTGAATTGCTCGAGAACGGCAGACGCCTATATCGGCGCATTCGGCGCCCCAGTTCCAGCCAGGCCGTCCATCCCGATCCCCCGCGCATTTCCGCCGCGCCAATGCAAAAACCCCCGCCTTTCGGGCGGGGGTTTCTGGCTTAGGGAGCCTGACGATTACCTACTTTCACACGGGAATCCGCACTATCATCGGCGTAGAGTCGTTTCACGGTCCTGTTCGGGATGGGAAGGGGTGGGACCGACTCGCTATGGTCATCAGGCAAAGAGGGTTGT